>DATMJX010000182.1:0-2036 GCA_035553715.1 Methylibium sp. | reverse complement strand
GTCGAAGCACACCGCGACCGCCGAGACGGCCTCGACGAAGCCATCTACGTGCGCCCCCATCACCTTGATCGGGAAGCGGCTCGGGTATTCGATCAGCGATTGCTCGGGAGGGATATCGGTCATGGTTCAGGTGCACTGGCTGCGCTTGGCACGCTGGTAGGCCTCGTAGAGCCGCGCGTAGACCGGGCCGGGCTTGCCGCGCAGCGCGCCATGCCCGACCAGCTCGCCGTCCAGCCGCGTGACCGGCAGCACTTCCTTGGTCGACGAGCTGAGCAGCAGCTCGTCGGCCGCGGCCACCTCGCCCTCGGCGACGGGCCGCAGGCTGTAGCCGATGCCGGCCTCCTCGCACAGCTCGCGCAGCAGGTCGTAGCGGATGCCCTCGAGCACGTGCTCGCTCTTCGGCGGACCGATCAGCGCGCCGTCCTTGGCGATCCAGACGTTCGACGAGGAAGCCTCGGTCAGCCAGCCCTCGCGGAACAGGAGCGTCTCGACGGCGCCGGCATCGGCGGAGATCTGCCGCGCCAGCACGTTGCCGAGCAGGCTGGTGCACTTGATGTCACCGCGCTCCCAGCGGAAGTCGCGCGCGCTCACGCAGGCCACGCCGGCATGGCGCTGCTCCGGCGTCGGCGGGCGCAGCGGGCTCGTCATGATGAAGACCGTGGGCTCGATGTCCTTGGGCATCACGTGATCGCGCGGCGCGACCCCTCGCGTGAGCTGCAGGTAGACGAACTGGTCGGCCGCGCCGCTGCGCTCGTTCAGCGCGGCGATCAGCCGGCGCAGCCGTTCGAGCCACTGCGCCGGCGTGTGCGGGTTGACGATGCGCACCTTGGCGAGGCTGCGGTCGAGCCGCGCCATGTGCTCGTCGAAGCGGAAGATGCGCTGCCCATAGACCGGCATCGCCTCATAGATGCCGTCGCCGAGCAGGAAGCCGCGGTCGAGCACGCTGACCCGCGCCTCGCCCAGCGGCAGGTACTCGCCGTTCAGGTAACACAGCGACGCGGCGGTCGCCGCGGGCACCGAGGCAGGCAGTCCGTTCATGGCCGCAGCGTAGGCCGATGTCAGCCCGCCGGCAAGCTCATTGGATCCACAGGCGCAGTGCGTCCCAGATCCGCCCCAGCAGGCCGGCCTGCTCGACCGGCTCGAGCACCACCAGCGGCAGCTCGGCCACCGGCCCGGCGCTGCTGCTGACCTTGATCGTGCCGACCGCCTGGCCCTTGGCCAGCGGCGCAACCAGCGGATCGGTGCGGGTGATGTCGGTCTTGAGCTTGCCGCCCTCGCCCCTGGGCACGGTGACAAACACCGCCCGGGCGCTGCCGAGCTTGGCGCTCGGCGCCTTGCCCTTCCACACCGGCACGGTCGAGACGGCCTGGTTGGCGTCGAAGAGCTTGACGGCGTCGAAGGCGCTGTAGCCCCAGTTCAGCAGCTTCTGGCTCTCGTTGGCGCGGGTCTCGGCCGAGGCGGCGCCGAGCACCACGCTGATGAGCCGGCGCTCGCCGTTCGGGAAGCTGCGCTTGGAGGTCGCGATCAGGCAGTAGCCGGCCGCATCGGTGTAGCCGGTCTTCAGACCGTCGACGCTCGGGTCGCGGTAGAGCAGCAGGTTGCGGTTGCCCTGCTTGATCTTGTTGTAGGTGAAGTCCTTCATCACCGAGTAGCGCAGGTAGTCCGGGTGGTCCTGCACCAGCCGGGTGGCGATGACGGCCAGGTCGCGCGCGGTGCTCGCATGGCCCGGCACGCTCAGGCCCTCGGGGTTCTTGAAGCTGGTGTTCTTCAGGCCGAAGGCCTGGGCCTGGCGGTTCATCATCTCGACGAACTGCTCCACCGAGCCGCCGATGCCCTCGGCCAGCACGACGGTGGCGTCGTTGCCGCTCTGGACGATCTCGCCCTTGAGCAGGTCGTCGACGCTGACCTGGCTGCCCAGCGGCAGGTAGCTGCGCGAGGCGCCGGTCATGCCGGTGCGCCAGGCGCGTTCGGACACCGGCAGCGTCTGCGTCAGCGTCAGCTTCTTGTCCTTGATCGCCTGGAACACCAGGTAGGCG
>DATMJX010000181.1:0-5081 GCA_035553715.1 Methylibium sp. | reverse complement strand
GGGCCGATGGTCATCATCTCGGCCAGCGGCATGGCCACGGGCGGGCGCGTCGTCCACCACCTCAAGGCCTTCGCGCCCGACCGCCGCAACACGATCCTGTTCGCGGGCTACCAGGCCGGCGGCACGCGGGGCGCGGCCATCCTGCAGGGCGCGACCTCGGTGCGCATTCATGGCGAGGACGTGCCGATTCATGCGGAGGTGGCGGCGCTGGACAGCCTGTCCGCGCATGCCGACGCCGGCGAGATCCTCCAGTGGCTGCACGGCTTCGATGCGCCACCGACGCAGACCTTCATCACGCATGGCGAACCGGCAGCGGCCGACGCGATGCGATCGCGCATCGAACACGAACTGGGCTGGCCCTGCCGCGTGCCCGATTACCTGGAAACGGTGGAACTGGCATGAGTGCGGACATCGGCCCGGACAAGGGCACGGAGCCCACGCACGGTGACGGCGCCGATGACATGCTGCGCGCCTGGCGCACCGGCATCGACACCTACCAGGAGCCGGTCGTCTACATGCGGCGCGATTGCGCCGTCTGCCGCTCCGAGGGCTTCACGACCCAGGCGCGCATCCGGCTCACTGCCGGCTCCGGAAGCATCGTGGCCACGCTCTGTGTCGTGGATGGGCCCTGGCTCGGGCACGGCATTGCGGGTCTGTCCGAGGCGGCCTGGAAGGCGCTGCACCCCCAGCCGGGCCAGTGGATCACCGTCAGCCACGCACCCGTACTCGACTCTCTCAGCCATGTCCGCTCGAAGGTCTACGGCCACCGCCTCGATGCCGGTGCCTTTCGTGCCGTCATCGGCGACATCGCCGCCGGCCGCTACTCCGACCTGCACCTGGCCACCTTCATCACCGCGTGCGCTGGTGACCACCTCGACCTCGACGAAACCGTCTCACTGACGCAGGCGATGATCGACGTGGGTGAGCGGCTGGAATGGGGTCGCGACATGGTCGTCGACAAGCATTGCGTCGGTGGCCTGCCGGGCAACCGCACGACGCTTCTCGTCGTGCCGATCGTCGCGGCCTGCGGGCTGACGATGCCCAAGACCTCGTCGCGCGCGATCACCTCCCCCGCCGGCACCGCCGACACGATGGAGGTGCTGGCCCCGGTCGATCTCGACATCTCTGCAATGCGGCGCACGGTGGAGCGCACCGGCGCCTGCATCGTCTGGGGAGGCTCGGTCCGCCTGAGCCCGGCCGACGACATCCTGATCCGAGTCGAACGCCCGCTCGATCTCGACAGCGAGGGACAGCTGGTCGCCTCCGTGCTGTCCAAGAAGGCGGCGGCTGGCTCGACGCACGTTCTCATCGACCTGCCGGTGGGGCCGACGGCCAAGGTCCGCAGCCCCGAAGCCGCGCAGGCGCTCGGGCGCCGCCTCGTCGAAGTCGGCCGATCGATCGGATTGCAGGTGGCGTTGCGCGTCACCGACGGCCTGCAGCCGGTCGGACGCGGCATCGGCCCGGCGCTGGAGGCGCGCGACGTACTGGCCGTGCTGCGCCGACAGGCCGACGCGCCAGACGATCTGCGGCAGCGTGCGCTGCGTCTGGCCGGCGACATCCTCGAACTGGGCGGCGCCGCGCCGCCGGGCGCCGGTCTGCGCCTGGCGACCGAGGTCCTCGCCGACGGACGGGCCTGGGCCAAGTTCGCCGCCATCTGCGAAGCCCAGGGAGGCCTGCGCGAGATGCCGGTCGCGTCGCACCGCCGGGTCGTCGAAGCGTCATCGGAGGGTCGCGTCACCTCGATCGACAACCGGGTGCTGTCACGGGCCGCCAAGCTCGCCGGCGCCCCGAACGCACCGGCGGCCGGCGTCGACGTGCACGTCCGCCTCGGCGACATCGTTCGAGCCGGGCAGCCGCTCTTCACGCTCCAAGCGCAAGCGCCAGGCGAACTGGCCTACGCGCGGCAGTACGTCGAAGGCCGTCCACCCATCTTCCAAATCTCGGAGGCGTCTTGAGACCGATCGTCTTTCATCTGCCCGGCGACGAGGGCTTCGCTGATCGGCTGGTGCGTGCGCTTCAGGCCGAGCGTGCCGCGTTGGAGCTGCATCGCTTCCCGGACGGCGAATCGCTGGTGCGGCTGGATGCCGACGTGAGGGACCGCACCGTGATCCTGACCTGCAGCCTCGCGCGGCCCGACGAGAAGACCCTGCCGCTGCTGTTCGCGGCGGATGCGGCCCGCGACCTCGGCGCGACGATGGTCCTGCTTGCGGCGCCCTACCTCGCCTACCTGCGGCAGGACCGGCGCTTTCATGCTGGCGAGGCGGTGACGTCTCGAAGCTACGCGGCGCTGCTGTCGACGGCATTCGACGCACTCGTGACGGCCGATCCGCATCTGCATCGTTACCGCACGCTCGACGAGATCTACCGCATCCCGACACGGGTCGTGCACACGGCGCCCCTGATCGCCCGCTGGGTGGCAGCACAGGTCCAACGTCCGCTGCTGATCGGCCCCGACTCGGAGAGCGAGCAATGGGTCTCGGAGGTCGCCGCTGCCGCCGACGCGCCCTGGACCGTGCTGCAGAAGATCCGCCGTGGTGACCGCGATGTCGAGGTCAGCCTGCCGGACGCCTCGGCGTGGCGCGACCGCCAGCCGGTCCTGGTCGACGACATCGTCTCGAGCGCGCGCACCATGATCCAGGCCGTGGCCAGCCTGCGTCGCGTCGGCCTGCCGGCGCCGCTGTGCATTGGCGTGCACGCGCTGTTCGCGCCGGGCGCGTACGAGGAACTGCTCGCCAGCGGGCCAGCCCGCGTGCTCACCTGCGACACGGTGCCGCACGCCTCCAACGAGATCAGCGTCGTCGAGCCGATGGCGCATGCCCTGGAGGAATTGATGGAGGGGACCGGACCATGAACAATGATCGACCGTCTTTTGTCTGGCGGCTGTGGCTGCTGCTCGCGCAGGTGCCCGCAGTGTCAGCCGGCCTGCTGATCGGCTGGAAAGCCTTCGGGCCCGAGCCCGTCGCGCCGGCCCGCACCGATGTCGTGGCGCTGCGTGAGGCGCCCCATACCGACACACCGGCATCGGCACCGGCCGGCAAGGCCGTCGCGATTCGACTCGAAGCGGGTTTCCGGGCCGCGGCCGCGAAGGCCTCGGCCTCGGTCGTCAACATCTACACACGCAAGACACCTCCACGCCAGTTGCCCGGCTGGCTACGGCCCTACGGTGGCTCCGACGAAGAGGCCGCGCAAGGCCAATCCAGCCTGGGCTCGGGCGTGATCGTCGCCGCCCAGGGTTTCATCCTGACGAACAACCACGTCGTCGAGGGCGCGGACGAGATCGCCGTGATGCTGCCCGGCGGTAAGGTCGCCGAGGCGCGCGTCGTCGGCACCGACCCCGAGACCGACCTCGCGGTGCTGCGTGTCGAAGCCACGGGCCTGCAGGCCATCACCTTCGCCGATCCGACCTCGGTGCAGATCGGCGACATCGTGCTGGCCGTAGGCGACCCGTTCGGCGTAGGCCAGACGGTGACGCAGGGCATCGTCAGCGCGACGGGCCGCAACCGGCTCGGCATCAACACCTTCGAGAACTTCATCCAGACCGACGCGGCGATCAACCCCTGCAATTCGGGCGGCGCGCTGGTGGACACGGCCGGCCACCTGGTGGGCATCAACACGGCGATCTACTCGCGCAGCGGCGGATCGCAGGGCATCGGCTTCGCGATCCCGGTGAGTCTCGCGCGGCAGGTGATGGAGCAGATCATCACCACCGGCCGCGTCAGCCGCGGCTGGCTCGGGGTGAGCGCCCGCGACGTCATCCACGAGACCACCGGGGCGGCAGCCGGCGCGGCGCTCGTTGCCATGCAGCGTGGTGGCCCGGCCGAGCGCGCCGGGCTGCGCGCTGGTGATACCGTTGTCTCGATCAACGGCAAGGAGATCGGGGACACGACGGCGCTGATCAACGAGACGGCGGCGCTGAGCCCCGGCACCCAGGCGCAGTTCAGGATCCTGCGCGGCCGAGAAGTCGTCTCCGTGGCGGTCGAGCTCGGCCAGCGCCCGGTCGCGCGAAAACCATGACCCGGGCCTTCCTTGCTGCGCATTCGGTTCCCTTTCTGACGGCGCCAGGCTGATGTGTTTCTCCGCAGAAGCCAGCTTCACCGCGGGTGCCGTGTTGCTGCTCGTCGGCGCGGCCACCCTGCGCCGCGCGCGCGTTCGCTCGGAACTCCCGTACGCGTGGATTCCGGTTCTCTTCGGCATTCAGCAAGTGCTCGAGGGCGCGCTCTGGCTGACCTTCCCGGACCGCGCGCCGCTGCTCAACACGGTGCTGACCCACGCATACTCGTTCTTCTCGCATGTGCTGTGGCCGATCTACGTGCCGTTCGCTGCGCTGGCGCTGGAAACGGTGATCTGGCGGCGACGGGTCCTGATCGGGATCGCCGTCGCGGGAAGCGCCGTGGGGCTGTACCTGCTGGTCACGCTGTTCACGCTGCCGATCGTCTCCACCGTGAGCGGCCAGCACATCGCCTACGAGTCGCCGCACTTCTACGCGCTGGCTGCGATGTCGCTCTACCTTCTCGGCACCTGCGCGAGCCTGATGTTCTCCAGCCACGCACGGGTGGTTGCCTTCGGGGTGGCCGCGTTCGCGTCCGCGGTGGCGGCTTATGTCTTCTACGCCACCTGGTTCATCTCGGTGTGGTGCTTCTTCGCCGGGGTGCTCAGCGTCATCGTGTTCCTGTACTTTGCCAATGCGAGCCGGACCGCGCGGGTCCTCAGCGCGGCAGAGGAACTGGAGGCGCATTGATGGACGGGACGAAGGGCTTCACGCCAGCACTCGGCTTTCACGTCCTCACGCCGCTGTACGACCGCGTCGTCGCGCTGACAACGCGCGAGCGGACCTTCAAGCGCGCGTTGCTCGAACAGGCGGTGATCGAGCCGAGCCACCTGGTGCTGGACGTCGGATGCGGCACCGGCACATTGGCGATCGCAGCGCAGCGCCAACAGCCGGGGGTGCGCGTGTCGGCGCTCGATGCCGACCCTGCGGTGCTCGCGATCGCGGCGCGCAAGGCACGGAACACCGGCGCCGACATTGCGTTCGACTTGGGCCGCTCGTCGGCCCTGCCCTACGCCGATGACCGCTTCGATCG
>DATMJX010000180.1:0-7442 GCA_035553715.1 Methylibium sp. | reverse complement strand
TTGCTCCCGGGGCGGGACGGCGGCAGCGCAGTGGAGACCCCGGGCGGCGCCGCGGCGGGCCGCACGCACCACGACACCGACGACGATTGACGGGGTGCCGCCCCGTGCGCGACCGGCGGTCCGGCGCGCCGCCGAGGCGCGCGGGGCCGGTCTTCAGCCGGGGGGTGTCGCCGGCCCGATCCGCGCGAAGCGCGGCAGGTGCCGGCCACCGACCTCGACGGTCTCGGTGAACATCGCGTGCGGTCGCACCCACAGCGCCGCGGGGTCGCGCAGCGGCCGGTAGAGGACCAGCGGCTCCAGCGTCTCGCTGTGGCGCACGACGCCGAGCACCTCGTACTCGCCGCCCTTGTGGTGGCGGTAGTGACCCGGCGGGACGTCCGGCAGCGGCGGCAGTGCGTTCATGGCGGCGATCGTAGCGGGCCGCTTCCGCGCCGGCCGGGGGCCGCGCGGCTTAGAGAAAGCGCTCGAGCAGCCGGCGCGAGTGGCGGTCCAGCGCGAAGCGGTCGCGCACGCGGAAGGCCAGGCCGTCGCGGCCGGTGATCAGCAGCGCGCCGTCGGCCAGGCGGCGGATGTCCTCCTCGCCCTTGAGCACCAGCCGGCTCGGGCCGCGGTCGGTGTCGAGCTCCCAGGTGCTCGGCGTCGAGTAGGTCGAGACGCTGCGGATGCGCTCGATCACCGGCGCGAACTCGCGCTGCGCGAGCTCCTCCTCGAGCAGCGCGCGCGCCGCCGGCGGCAGCGCCTCAGGGTGTTCGAGCCAGGCGAGCTCGCGGCCGTCGGGGCCGACCAGCGACAGCCCCGCGTCGGGCGCCGACAGCGGGAAGGCGCGCACCGGGGCCACGCCGACGTGGCGCGTGCCGTCGGCCGCGACCAGCACCAGCCGGCCGTGGGCGTCGCGTTCGAGCGCGAAGGCGGGCCCGCTCATGCCGTGCCGCTGCCTTGCGGGGCGTGGGCCACCGCGTGCGCGGTGGCCTCGGTCGCCAGCCGGCTGCGCGCCAGCTCGTCGCGCACCGCGTCCTCGTCGGCGTCGATGCGCCGCGCCTGCGCGTCGTAGAGGCGGAAGTAGGCGCCGCGCTGGGCCATCAGCTCGTCGTGCGGGCCGAGCTCGACGACGCGGCCGCGCTCCATCACCACCAGCCGGTCGGCGCGCCGCAGCGTCGAGAGGCGGTGCGCGATCGCGATCGTCGTGCGGCCCTGCACCAGGTTGTCGAGCGCCTTCTGGATCTCCTGCTCGGTCTCGGTGTCGACGCTGGAGGTGGCTTCGTCGAGGATCAGGATGCGCGGGTCGATCAGCAGCGCGCGCGCGATGCTGATGCGCTGGCGCTCGCCGCCCGACAGGCCCTGGCCGCGCTCGCCGACCAGCGAGTCGTAGCCCTGCGGCAGGCGCAGGATGAACTCGTGCGCATGCGCGGCGCGCGCCGCGGCGACGATCTCCTCGCGGCTCGCGTCGGGCCGGCCGTAGGCGATGTTCTCGGCGATGGTGCCGAAGAACAGGAAGGGCTCCTGCAGCACCAGGCCGATGTGGCGGCGGTAGTCGGCGACGCGGTAGCGCCGCAGGTCCTGGCCGTCGACCAGGATGGCGCCGTCGCTGACGTCGTAGAAGCGGCAGATCAGGTTGACCAGCGTGCTCTTGCCCGAGCCGCTGTGGCCGACCAGGCCGATCATCTCGCCGGGGCGGATCGCCAGGTCCAGGCCGCGGATCACGCTGCGCGCGCCGTAGCGAAAGCCCACGCCGCGCAGCTCGATCGCGCCCTGCACGCGCGCCAGCGCCAGCGGCTCGGCCGGCTCGGGCACGTTGGAGACATGGTCGAGGATGTCGAAGATGCGCTTGGCGCCGGCCGCGGCCTTCTGCGTGACGCTGACGATGCGGCTCATCGAATCGAGCCGCGTGTAGAAGCGCCCGATGTAGGCGATGAAGGCGGTCAGCACGCCGACGGTGATCTCGTTCTTGCTGACCAGCCAGATGCCGAAGGCCCAGACCACCAGCAGGCCGATGTCGGTCAGCAGCGAGACGGTCGGCGAGAACAGGCTCCAGGTCTTGTTGAGCCGGTCGTTGACCGCCAGGTTCTGGCGGTTGGCCTCGCGGAAGCGCTCGGCCTCGCGCTTTTCCTGCGCGAAGGCCTTGACGACGCGGATGCCGGGGATGGTGTCGGCCAGCACGCTGGTGACGTCGCTCCAGACGCGGTCGATCTTCTCGAAGCCGGTGCGCAGGCGGTCGCGCACGACGTGGATCATCCAGGCGATGAAGGGCAGCGGCAGCAGCGTCACCAGCGCCAGCGCCGGGTTGATCGAGAACAGCACGATCGCGGTCATCGCGATCATCAGCACGTCGGTGGCGAAGTCCAGCGCGTGCAGTGACAGGAAGACCGAGATGCGGTCGGTCTCGGAGCCGATGCGCGCCATCAGGTCGCCGGTGCGCTTGCCGCCGAAGTAGTCGAGGCTGAGCTGCAGCAGGTGCTCGAAGGAGGCGGTGCGCAGGTCGGCGGCGATGCGCTCGGAGACCAGCGCCAGCAGCCAGGTGCGCCACCAGCCCAGGCCCCAGGCCAGCAGCGCCGCGCCCAGCAGGCCGCCGAGCAGGCCCATCACATAGCCCGGGTCGATGCGCTGGCCGTTCTGGAACGGGATCAGCACCTCGTCCATCAGCGGGATCGTCAGGTAGGGCGGCACCAGCGCGGCGGCGGTGGCCGCCAGCGTCAGCACGAAGCCGAGCAGCAGCTGGCGCCGGTAGGGCTTGGCAAAGCGGCCCAGGCGCAGCAGCACCCAGGTCGAGGGCGGGCTGTCGGGCTCGGCGGCGAAGTCGGCCTCGGGCTCGTCCTCCTCGGGGGCCAGGCCGGTCGCGCGTTCGCGCTGGCGGCGCTCGAAGGCGGCCAGCAGGCGCAGCGCCTGCGCGTCGGCCGCCAGCGTGTAGCGCCAGCGCGCCAGGCGGCGCTGGCCGTCGTGCAGCTCCAGGCTGCCGACGCCGGCGTGGTCGCCGTGGCGCAGGCTCAGCCCCTCGCTGAGCGGCCATTCCTGACAGTCGCCGTCAGCTTCGAGCGCGATCAGGCGCCTTTCGGTCAGGACAATCGAGCCCGCGGCGAAACGCAAGGTCGCGTCGAGGTCAACGCCGAGGGTCGCGAGCACGTTCTCGCCTGCGTCCAGGCGGTGACGCAGGAGCTCCGGCAGCGGGTCGGGGCGGGCGTCGGCGGGGGCTTGCATGGCGGGCGGCGGTCGCGGATTCTCGCGCAAGCCGGGCCGGCCGCGAGGCTCCGGCATCCAACCCTCGCCGTGGCATGCACGACGCGCGACACTCGCCCCACCGATGAGCCCGAAGAACGACATCGCGCTGCTGCGCATCACCTACCTGCGCGGCCCCAACGTCTGGACCTACCGTCCGGTGCTGGAGACCTGGCTGGACCTCGGCGAACTCGAGGACTACCCCTCCAACCTGCTGCCCGGCTTCACCGCGCGCCTGTGTGCGTGGCTGCCGGCGCTCGAGGAGCACCACTGCGGCGTCGGCGAGCGCGGCGGCTTCCTGCAGCGCCTGCAGGAGGGCACCTGGATGGGCCATGTGCTCGAGCACGTGGTGATCGAGCTGCTCAACCTCGCCGGCATGCCGACCGGCTTCGGCCAGACCCGCAGCACGTCGAAGCGCGGCGTCTACCGCATGGTGTTCCGCGCCCGCGACGAGCAGGTCGCGCGCACCGCGCTCGAGCAGGGCCACCGGCTGCTGATGGCGGCGATCAACGAGCTGCCCTTCGACGTGGCGGCCGCGGTCGCGGCGGTGCGCGAGAAGCTCGACGACAGCTGGCTCGGGCCCAGCACCGCGGCGATCGTCGCGGCCGCGACCGACCGCCGCATCCCGCACCTGCGCCTCAACGAGGGCAATCTGGTGCAGCTCGGCCATGGCGCGCGCCAGCGCCGCATCTGGACCGCCGAGACCGACCGCACCAGCGCGATCGCCGAGGGCATCGCGCGCGACAAGGACCTGACCAAGCGGCTGCTGAAGTCGGTCGGCGTGCCGGTGCCCGAGGGCCAGGTGGTCGCCAGTGCCGCCGAGGCCTGGGAGGCCGCGCAGGACATCGGCCTGCCGGTGGTCGTCAAGCCGACCGACGGCAACCACGGTCGTGGCGTGACGCTGGACCTGTCGATCCAGGCCGAGATCGAGGCCGCCTGGGCGGTGGCCGAGCGCCATGGCAGCGAGGTCATCGTCGAGCGCTACATCCGCGGCGACGAGCACCGCCTGCTGGTCGTCGGCGGCCAGGTGGTCGCCGCGGCGCGCGGCGAGACCGCCTGGGTCACCGGCGACGGGCGCTCGAGCGTGGCGGCACTGATCGACGCGCAGATCAACAGCGATCCGCGCCGCGGCGAGACCGAGGACCACCCGCTGAACCGCCTGGACCTCGGCGAGGACGAGGTCATCGCGCTGGACCTGCAGCGCCAGGGCCTGGACGCGCACAGCGTGCCCGCGGCCGGGCGGCGCGTGCTGATCCAGCGCAACGGCAACGTCGCGATCGACTGCAGCGACGCGGTCCACCCCGAGGTCGCGCACATCTGCTCGCTGGCCGCTCGCACCGTCGGGCTGGACATCGCCGGCATCGACCTGGTCGCCGAGGACATCGGCCGTCCGCTCGAGGCCCAGGGCGGGGCGGTCGTCGAGGTCAACGCCGGCCCGGGCCTGCTGATGCACCTGAAGCCGGCGGTCGGCAACGCGCGGCCGGTCGGTCGCGCGATCGTCGACCACCTGTTCCCGCCGCCGCTGGCCGACGGCGGCGACGAGGGCAACGGCATGGCGGCCGGGCGCATCCCGATCGTCGGCGTCAGCGGCACGCGCGGCGCCACGCTGACCGCGCGGCTCGCCGCCTGGCTGCTGCGCCTGAGCGGTCGCCATGTCGGGCTGGCCTGCCGGGCGGGCCTGTGGCTTGAGCGCCGCCGCGTCGAGCGCGGCGATGCCAGCGGCTGGGACGCCGGGCGGCGCCTGCTGATCAACCGCGCCGTCGAGCTGGCGGTGTTCGAGCACACGCCGGCGCGCCTGCTCGACGAGGGCCTGGTCTACGACCGCTGCACGATCGGGGTCGTCACCGACCTCGACGGCGCCGAGGCGCTGGCCGGCCACGACATCTTCGAATCCGATCAGCTGCTGAAGGTGCTGCGCACCCAGGTCGACGTGGTGCTCGACGAGGGCTGCGCGGTGCTGCATGCGGCCGACCCGCGCATCGCCGGGCTGGCCGAGCTGTGCGATGGCGAGGTGCTGCTGTACGCCCGCGACGGCACGCTTGCGGCGATCGAGGCGCAGCGCGCACAGGGCCGGCGCGCCGTGTTCGCGCGCGGCGACACGCTGGTGCTCGCGCGCGGCGGCGAGGAGACGCTGCTCGACGAGCTCGCGCGCCACGCGACGCGCTTCGGCGCCGAGGGCTGCGAGCCGCTGCTGGCGGCGGTCGCGGTCGCGTGGGTGATGGACATGTCGCCGGACCTGATCGCCGCCGGCCTCGAGACCTTCGAACCCGAACCCGAGCCCGCGCGCGAACGCTGAGCGACGCGCCGAAGGACGAACACGATGCAAGTGATCCGCCTGCGCGCCCTGCGCGGACCGAACCTGTGGAGCCGCCACACCGCCATCGAGGCGCTGGTGCGCTGCGAGCCCGACGAGCGCGACCTCGCCCAGCAGCCCGGCTACGAGGCGCGCGTGCGCGCGCTGTTCCCGGCGATCGGCGAGCACTGGCACGGCACCGCCGGGCGCACGCTGGCGCTGGCCGACGTGCTGCAGCACGCGGCGCTGGCGCTGCAGGCCGCGGCCGGCTGCCGCGTGACCTTCAGCCGCACCGCGGCCACCGTCGAGGCGGGCACCTACCAGGTGGTGGTCCAGTACACCGAGGAGGCGGTCGGGCGGCTCGCCTTCGAGCTCGCGCAGACGCTGCTCGACGCGGCGCGTGACGGCGGCGCCTTCGACGTCGGCGAGGCGGTCACGCGGCTGCGCGCGCTCGACGAGGACGTGCGCCTGGGGCCGAGCACCGGCTCGATCGTCGACGCCGCCGTGGCGCGCGGCATCCCCTACCGCCGCCTGACCGAGGGCAGCCTGGTGCAGTTCGGCTGGGGCGTGAAGCAGCGCCGCATCTGGGCCGCCGAGGTCGATGCGACCAGCGCGGTCAGCGAGTCGATCGCGCAGGACAAGGACCTCTCCAAGGTGCTGCTGCAGGCCGCCGGCGTGCCGGTGCCGATCGGGCGGCCGGTCGCCAGCCTCGAGGAGGCCTGGGCGGTCGCGCAGGAGATCGGCCTGCCGGTCGTCGTGAAGCCCCAGGACGGCAACCAGGGCAAGGGCGTGACGGTCAACATCGTCGATCGCGAGCACCTCGAGATCGCCTACCGCGCGGCCGAGGAGATCGGCACCGTGATGGTCGAGAAGTTCCTGCCCGGCCACGACTTCCGGCTGCTGGTGGTCGGTGACCGGCTCGTCGCCGCGGCGCGGCGCGACCCGCCGCACGTGATCGGCGACGGCGAGCATACGGTCAAGGCGCTGGTCGACCTCGTCAACGCCGACCCGCGGCGCGGCGACGGCCACGCCACGGCGCTGACGAAGATCCGCTTCGACGAGATCGCCGTCGCGCGGCTCGCGATCCAGGGCCTGACGCCCGACTCGGTGCCCGAGAAGGGGCGGCGCGTCGTGCTGCGCAACAACGCCAACCTGTCGACCGGCGGCACCGCGACCGACGTCACCGACGAGGTGCACGCCGAGGTGGCGGCGCGCGCCGTCGCGGCGGCGCGCATGGTCGGGTTGCACGTCTGCGGCGTCGACGTGGTGTGCGAGAGCGTCGGCCGCCCGCTCGAGAAGCAGAGTGGCGGCGTCGTCGAGGTCAATGCCGCGCCGGGCCTGCGCATGCACCTGACGCCCTCCTACGGCAAGGGCCGCAACGTCGGCGAGGCGATCGTCGCCGATCTCTACCCCTCGGGCGACGACGGCCGCATCCCGGTCGTCGCGGTGACCGGCACCAACGGCAAGACCACGGTGACGCGGCTGATCGCCCACCTGCTGGGCGCGACCGGCCTGACGGTCGGCATGACCAACACCGACGGCGTCTATGTCGACGGCCGCACGCTCGACCGCGGCGACTGCTCGGGCCCGAAGAGCGCGCGCAGCGTGCTGATGCACCCGGACGTCGAGGCCGCGGTGTTCGAGACCGCGCGCGGTGGCCTGCTGCGCGAGGGCCTGGCCTTCGACCGCTGCCAGGTCGCGGTGGTCACCAACGTCGGCGTCGGCGACCACCTCGGGTTGAACTACATCACCACCGTCGAGGACGTCGCGGTGCTCAAGCGCGTGATCGTCCACAACGTCGCGCCCGAGGGCTGGGCGGTGCTGAACGCCGCCGACCCGCTGGTCGCCGAGATGGCGGGCGTGTGCCCCGGCCGGGTGATCTTCTTCGCCGCCGGCCTCGACATAGACCTTGCGGCCGCCCTGGGCGCGGTGCGTGCGC
>DATMJX010000179.1:0-2906 GCA_035553715.1 Methylibium sp. | reverse complement strand
GAAGCGCTGCCGGCGCGCCAGCGCGCCGGCGTCGAGCGTGGCGTCGAAGCCCAGCGCCTGCAGACGGTGCAGCGCGCGCCGCGCCGCGGCCGGCTCGGCGAGCACGCCCGAGGGTGCGAAGATCGTCAGGGTCGGGCGCTGGGCCGCCGGCGTGTCAGCGACGGCCATCAGGACTCGGGCAGCTCGCCGGGGATCGTCGTGTCCATCTCGATCACCTCGACGATGTTGAAGTCGACCTCGTGGACCGACAGCGCCCGCTCGGCGGCGAGCCGCGCCTCGCGCTCGCGCCGGGCTTCGGCGCGGCGTGCGGTGAAGAATTCGCGCAGCAGCGCGCCGCAGGGTTCGGCCATCACCCCGCCCTTGAGGGCCGTGTGATGGTTCAGGATCTTGTTGCCGAACAGGTCGACGACCGAGCCGGCCGCGCCGGTCTTGGGATCGGGCGTACCGAAGACGACGCGCTTGAAGCGCGCGTGCAGCAAGGCCATCGCACACATCGGGCAGGGCTCGAGGGTGACGTAGAGCTCGCAGTCGGGCAGGCGGTAGTTGCCCAGCAACTCGGCGGCGTGACGCAGCGCGACGATCTCGGCGTGCGCGGTCGGGTCGTTCGAGGTGATCGGGCGGTTGTAGCCGGTCGCGACGATCTGGCGCGTGCCGTCGACCTCGCGCACGATCACCGCACCGACCGGTACCTCGCCGACCAGCCAGGCGTTCTGGGCCTGGTCGAGCGCGGCGCGCATGCCGGCCTCGTCCTGGTGGATGCGGATGCGCTCGTCGTCGCTCATGGTGGGGCGCCCCAGCTCACTGGCCTTCGGCCCGCGCCGGCGCGTTCTGCATGATCTGCTGAACGTCGTTCGCGACCCGCTGCTGCAGCGCCTGCGACTGCTGCGGCACGGTCGGGCCGCCCGGCTGGGGCGAGGACGCGACCTGACCAGGGGCCGCGGCGGGCACCTGCCCGACCGCCTGGAGCTGCTTGCGCGCCACGCTCAGCACGATCGACACGACGATCAGCAACCCCAGGACGCCGAACAGGATGCGCATGCTTCTACTCCCACTCGATGGTGGCGGGCGGCTTGGAAGACACGTCGTAGGTTACCCGGTTGATGCCGCGCACCTCGTTGATGATCCGACCGCTCGTCCGTTTCAGCAAACCGTAGGGCAGTTCGGCCCAGTCGGCGGTCATGAAATCGCTGGTCTGCACCGCACGCAGCGCAACCACGTAGTCGTAGGTGCGGCCATCGCCCATCACCCCGACGCTCTTGACCGGCAGGAAGACGGCGAAGGCCTGGCTGGTCAGGTCGTACCAGCTCTTGCCGCTGGCCTCGTCGCGGGTGTTGCGCAGCTCCTCGATGAAGATCGCGTCGGCGCGGCGCAGCAGATCGGCGTAGTCCTTCCTGACCTCGCCGAGGATGCGCACGCCCAGCCCTGGGCCCGGGAAGGGATGGCGGTAGACCATCTCGGGCGGCAGGCCGAGCGCGACACCGAGCTCGCGCACCTCGTCCTTGAACAGGTCGCGCAGCGGCTCGAGCAGCTTCAGGCCGAGCTGCTCCGGCAGGCCCCCGACGTTGTGGTGGCTCTTGATCGTCGTCGCCTTCTTGGTCTTGGCGCCGCCCGACTCGATCACGTCGGGGTAGATCGTGCCTTGCGCCAGGAAGCTCGCGCCCTTGTGGCCCTGCCCGCTGGCCTTGAGCTTCTCGGCCTCGGCCTTGAAGACATCGACGAACAGGCGCCCGATGATCTTGCGCTTGGCCTCGGGGTCAGCGACGCCGGCGAGCTCGCGCATGAACAGCTCGCTGGCATCGACGCGGATGACCTTCGCGTGCAGCTTGCCGGCGAACATGTCCATCACCATGTCGCCCTCGTTCAAGCGCAGCAGGCCATGGTCGACGAAGACGCAGGTCAGCTGATCGCCGATCGCGCGGTGGATCAGCGCCGCGGCGACGCTGGAGTCGACCCCGCCGGACAGCCCCAGGATCACCTCCTCGTCGCCGACCTGGGCCCGGATCGAGGCGACGGCCTCGGCGATGTGGTCCTTCATCACCCAGTCCGGCCGGGCCTGGGCGATCTGCAGCACGAAGCGCTCGAGCAGCGCGCGGCCCTGCACGGTGTGCGTGACCTCGGGGTGGAACTGCACCGCGTAATAGCCGCGCGCCTCGTCGGCCATGCCGGCGATCGGGCAGGACGGCGTGCTGGCCATCAGCTTGAAGCCGGGCGGCAGCACCGTGACCTTGTCACCGTGGCTCATCCAGACCTTCAGCATGCCGTGGCCCTCGGGCGTGGCGAAGTCCTGCAGGCCGTCGAGCAGCGCGGTGTGGCCGCGCGCCCGCACCTCCGCATAGCCGAACTCGCGGTGATCGCTCCACTCGACCGTGCCGCCGAGCTGCACGGCCATCGTCTGCATGCCATAGCAGATGCCCAGCACCGGCACGCCGAGCTCCCACACCGCCTGCGGTGCACGCAGCTGGTGGTCCTCGTAGGTCGATGCATGGCTGCCCGAGAGGATGATGCCCTTGGGCGCATAGCGGCGGATGAAATCCTCCGATACGTCGTTCGGGTGGATCTCGCAGTAGACATGCGCCTCGCGCACGCGCCGCGCGATCAGCTGGGTGACCTGGGAGCCGAAATCGAGGATCAGGATCTTGTCGTGCATGGCGATCTTGTTCGGATCAGACAGCGGAGCCGGTCGACGCGCCGGCGATGGCCGGCGTGCGCCAGCGGCGGAAGTGGCGCCAGGCCAGCAGCAGCGCCAGGCCCTGCAGCAGCGCACAGAAGTAGAACGGCGCGCCGAGGTGCCAGTCACCCTGCGGCAGGTGCGAGAAGGCACCGAGCAGCGGCGCGCCGATCATCGGCGCGATCACCGCCATCAGGCTGTTCAGCGAGCTGACCGAACCCATGGTCTGGCCCTGCAC
>DATMJX010000178.1:0-10537 GCA_035553715.1 Methylibium sp. | reverse complement strand
GCAGGCGCGCGGCCTCCAACGTCAGCAGCTTGCTGTAGGAGCGCTCGCGCAGCGAGCCGTAGAGCATCAGGAAACGCGGCGCATGGGTCGAGGTGCCCGCGCCGGCCAGTCGCGTACCGCTCGGGCGGTCGAAGTGCTCGGGCGCGACGTTGGGCAGGCTGTCGTCCTCAGCGCTCGACACGGCGGCCCTCCGCGTCGATGACGGGCTCGCCGTCTTCCTTGCTCAGAGGCGCGCGCTGCGGCTGGGGCAGCAGGTCGAGCACGGTTTCAGACGGGCGGCACAGGCGTGTGCCCAATGGGGTCACGACGATGGGGCGGTTCATCAGGATCGGGTGGG
The DNA here is from genome assembly GCA_035553715.1 of Methylibium sp. Lineage (GTDB taxonomy): Bacteria > Pseudomonadota > Gammaproteobacteria > Burkholderiales > Burkholderiaceae_C > Methylibium. The sequence goes on along the minus strand of DATMJX010000178.1, from coordinate 10,200 downwards.
CGACCATGAAGTCGAGCAGCTGCTCGTCGCTCCAGTGCGGCGCATCGAGCTGGAGCTCGTCGTAGGGCGTGCCCTTGCGGCGCAGCAGCTCACGCACCGTGAGGCCCATCGCCGCCATCAGCTCGAGCAGTCGCTCGCGCCCGGGTGGCGTCTGCAGGTAGTCGACGATGAGGGGCTCGACGCCGCTGTTGCGGATCATCGCCAGCACGTTGCGCGAGGTCCCGCAGGCGGGGTTGTGGAAGATCGTGATCTGACTCATGTTCATCGGGCCTGTCGACCCTTGCAAGGGCCTGCGGTTGGGCTGAATGCGCGGCACGATGCCGCGCGATCCGCCCCGTCAGCATAGCGGTCGGCGGTCGTGGGCAGCGTTTACCGGGTCATGGTGAACGGGCCGTCGCCGGCAGCAGCTTCACGACGACCACGGTCTGCCGTCCGCGGGATCGCAAGCCACGGCAGGAGCGCATGCAATGCCGGCTAGGTGCTGTGGCCCCATCTCCCGTCTCCATACGCCCTTGGCCTCCTTCCGCGGGTCCTCATGCCGGCAGGTCGGCTCCGGCCCTGCGATCGCTGCAGGCTTCACTCAGGGCGTGGTGCCGACGCAGGCGCTGGGGCACGCTGACGTCGATCCGGCGCCGGCGGCCCGCGTTGTGGCGCAGGGGGCGTCAGCCCGGACTGCCCCGACCGGCCGCTGGCGCCTGCGCGGCTCAGATGTCCGTGGGGGCTGCCGCGGCCGCCATCACCTTCTGCACCAGCGGGTGGTGTTGGCCGCGGCGCGATCGGATGGCGTGGATTTCCTCTTTCACGCCATCGCTGCTGCCCAGCCTGCGCAGCCCGCGCATCAGGCCGATGTCGTTCGCACCGAGCCGGCTGACCGGGAACACGCCCAGCCCGCGGGCGGCGAAGACGGCCAGCAGCGCGCTGTCCTCGAACTCGCCGACGATGCGGGGCCGCAGCTGCTGCGCCTCGAACCACTGTTCCAGCGTTGTTCGCAGCGCCGAGTGCCCGGTCGGCAGCAGCACGGGCAGCTCGTTGAGACTCTGCGGAAACCGATCGCGCTCGGTCTTGCCGACCATGCGTGCCGGGCCGTACCAATCGACCGGCGCATCGACGAGGCGTGCACTGGAGAGGCGCAGATTGGGGTTGCGTGGTGCGGCCTGACCGGCCAGCACCAGGTCGAGGTGATGCAGCGCCAGTTCGCTGAGCAGCTGCTCGAACTCACCCTCATGGCACACCAGACGCAGGTTCGGTGTGCCCAGCACCGGCTCCAGCAGCGCGTGCGCCGCAAGCTTGGAGATGCCGTCGGACAGGCCGACCGCGAGGCGCACCACCGTGCCGCCGGCCGCTTCGCGTACCGCGTCGGGCAGGCCCTGCCCGATCCGGAAGATTTCCTCGGCATGCGCGAAGGCGGCCTGACCGGCCTCGGTGAGAGCCACGCCGCGGCCCGAGGGTTTGAGCAGCTGATGGCCCAGCGCCTTCTCCAACTCGCGCACCTGCGTGCTGACGGTCTGCACGGCCATGTCCAGCTGCTCGGCGGCCCGGGTGAAGCCGCCTTCCTTGGTGACGACCCAAAAGTAGTGGAGGTGGCGGTAGTTCAGCATGTGTCCTACGGTTCGTAAAAACAGAATCTTATGTTCGTACGGATCTTGTTTATTCGAACAACTGCTATCGCCACACTCACGCGCATCTGATCATCCTCCAACCGTCGAACCATGTTCTTCACCCTCGGCTGGCTTGTCGTCATCGCACTCCTGGCACTGTGGTCCCTGGCCGTCTGGGCGCTGCATGCCGCGGCGATCTGGACCGTCTCGAACGCGGGGTCGTTGTCCGGGGCCGCATCGGGTGTCGGGAGCACGGCCCTGGTGGACTGGCTGGCGTCCTGGGTGCCGCCGGCGCTGGCACAAACCATGGCCCAGATGGTGTCGGGTCTGGGGGCCATGGTCGATAGCCTGCTGCAGGCCGCCCCGGCGCTGGCGGGCGGCCTGATCATGGCGGCCTGGGTGATCTGGGGTGTCGGCAGCCTGTTGCTCCTGCTGCTGGGCGCGGGCCTGCATCTGCTGACCGCGCTGTGGCGCCGACGTGGCGGCGGCCACGGAGCGAACGGCAGCCTGTCGCCGTCCGGGGGCTGAACACGCCCGCCCGAAGACGTCGCCGTCTCAACCCACTCCCCCCTGCTGTCGAGAGCTCACATGGACCTCCTGCTGCCTTTCCTCACTGCCGACTTCATGGGCAAGCCGGCCTGGGTCTGGCTGACTTTCGTCGGCGTCGTCGTCGCCCTCCTGGCCTTTGACCTGGGCGTGCTGCACAAGGACGATCGCGAGATCGGCGTGCGCGAGAGCCTGCTGCTGTCTGCCGGCTACATCAGCGTCGCGCTGATCTTCGGTGCCTGGGTGTGGTGGTACCTGGGCGCGCAAAGCGGCATGGACTACTACACCGGCTTCATGATCGAGAAGTCGCTGTCGATGGACAACGTGTTCGTGATCGCGCTGATCTTCAGCTTCTTCGCGATCCCGAGGCAGTACCAGCACCGCGTGCTGTTCTGGGGCATCCTGGGCGTGATCGTGCTGCGCGCGATCATGATCGCGCTGGGGACCTCGCTGGTCAGCCAGTTCAGCTGGGTTCTGTACCTGTTCGGTGCCTTCCTGATCATCACCGGCATCAAGATGTGGGTCATCGCCGACCACGTGCCCGACATCGCGAACAACCCGCTGCTGAAGTTCCTGAAGCGGCACATGCGCGTCACCGACGGGCTGCGAGGCAACGCCTTCTGGGTGCGCGAGAACGACGTGGCCACGGGCAAGCCGGTGCACTTCGCGACGCCGCTGTTCCTGGCGCTGGTGCTGGTGGAGTTCGTCGACCTGATCTTCGCGGTCGACTCGGTGCCGGCGATCTTCGCGATCACGACCGACCCCTTCATCGTCTACACGAGCAACATCTTCGCCATCCTGGGGCTGCGTGCGCTGTACTTCGCGCTGGCGGCAATGATCCACCGCTTCAAGTACCTCAAGTACGCGCTCGCCCTGGTGCTGGTGTTCATCGGCAGCAAGATCTTCCTGGTGGGCCTCATCGGCAAGATCCCTGCGGCGATCTCGCTGAGCGTGACCTTCGGGCTGATCGCCGGCGGTGTCCTGGTGTCGCTGTGGAAGACGCGCGGGCAGCCCGTCATTGGCGAGCCTGCATGACGTCCGGTTGGAGATGACAGGCGTCACCAAGAATCCGTTGTCAGCGGCGTCTCGCATCGAGCGCGGGGGGAGAGGGCCGGGCGTGACGGAAGCGGCACGTTTGCGTCACGCCCGGAAAAGCGAAAGGGGCTAGGCCTTGCGACCTAACCCCTTGGCTTTCTTGGCTCCCCGACCTGGGCTCGAACCAGGGACCTACGGATTAACAGTCCGGCGCTCTACCGACTGAGCTATCGAGGAATGCAGCCTTGCATTATAGCGGTATTTTCAGCGCGTCAGAGATCCGCCTGGACCGACACGCGCCAGGTGCGCGGCGCCATCGGGTACAGGTAGATGTGGTCGAACTGATAGGGCGACTCCTGCCAGGCGCGGCGATTGGTGGCGTTGTCGACCGCGCCGCGCCACACCAGCCGCTGGCCGCCGGTCAGCACCTGGTCCCAGCTCGCGCCCAGGTCGATGCGTGCCCATCCGGGGACCGTGGGGCTGCCCGCCGTCGGCAGCACCGAACGGTCGCTGTCGGCGGTCAGCGCCGCCCAGCCGCGCAGGCCGGGCAGGGAGACGAACTCGCGTTCGGCCAGCAGGCGCAAGCTGCGGTCGGGCACGTTGGCGGGGCGTGAGCCGTCGAGCAGCGGATCGCTGCTGCCCTCGCGGCGGGCTCGCAGCCACTGCATGCTGCCTGCCAGCGTCCAGTGCTCGATGCGCAGGCGGGCCTGCGCTTCGACCCCGGTGTGCACCTGCTCGCCGTCGGGTCGCAGGCTGCTGCCATCGTCGGTCACGGCCGGCTGGTCGATGCGGAACACGGTAAGGCCGGTCGTGAGCGCACCAGTCGTGTGACGGTAGCCGAGCTCGCTCTGGCGGCTCTTGCGCGGAGGCAGCGCCTGACCGGGGCGCTCGTAGCCGGGCAGATTGGGCACGACGTCGGACTCGATGCCGCGGCCCCAGCTGGCATGGAGGCGGTGGCCGTCCAACGGCTCCCAGGTGGCAGCGAGCCAGGGCGTCGTGAAGCGCTTGCGGTAGTCGGTCGGCGCACTGCCGTCGGTCTGCACGCTGGCGCGTTCGATGCGGGTGTGGCGCAGGCCGAGCCACAGGCCGACGGTCGGGCCGATCTGCAGCGCGTCACGCAGGTAGAACTCGGTGCTGCGCTCGTCGCGGTCGGTGGCAGGGTAGAGCGTCGGGTCGGGCGTGGTGCTGGCGCTGCCATCGACCGAACCGCTTCCTGCGTAGTTGAAGGCCTGGCCCTGCAGCCGCTGCTTGTAGCGGCTGCGCAGCACCCCGAAGCTGAGCGTGTGCTCGGTGCCTGCGAAGCGCGCGCGGCCGTGCAAGCCGGCGTCGATCGCGCCTGTGCGCCGCCGCTCGTCCTCGCTGCGGAAGTCGTAGAGGTCGAAGCGGCCGTCGGGGCAGTAGCGATCGGCGTAGTAGACGTCATCATCGGTCGCGGGAGTGCCGCGATCGTCGCTGCAGCCGTAGGGGAAGGCGATGCGGTCGTCGGTGCGCAGCCGCTGCAGGCCGGCGTGCACGACGGCGCGCCAGTCGGCGCCGAGGCGCTGGGTGAGGCGCAGGCTCGCATACTGACCGGCGAACACGACCGGCTCGCTCCAGGGCAGGTCGTTGAGGTTGCGCCGCGGATCGATGTCGTTGGCATCCGGCACGCGGTCGCCGAGCAGGCTGAAGGCCGGCTGGCTGGGCTGGCGGCGACGGCTGGTCTCGATCTCGGCCTCGATCAGCGTGCCGGGCGTGAGCCGCCAGTCGCCGGCGAGGGCGAACAGGTGGCGGCGGCCCTGGGCATCGTCGAGCTCGGGCGCGAGCCGTTCTGTCGCAGCGTTGAGCCGCACGCCGAAGGCACGGTCCTCACCGAAGCGTGTCGACAGGTCGACGGCGGCGAGTGCGGTGTGCGCGCCGCGCAGCTCGACGAGGGCGGAGCGCCGCTCGACGTCGGGGCGCTTGACGACGAGGTTGAGCAGGCCGCCCGGCGCGCTGGTGCCGGCCTGGATGCCGCTGGTGCCCTTGAGCAGTTCGAGTCGCGCCTTGTTGTCGAGGGCGATCGCCGTCTCGCCGGTGATCGGCAGCCCGTCACGGCGGTAGTTGTAGCGCTGGTCGATCACGAAGCCGCGCACCGTCAGGCTGTCCCAGTAGCCCACCGAGTTGTAGGCATCGGAGACGCTGGCGTCGATGCGCGCAAGCTCGCGCATGCCCTGGGCGCCGCGCTCGCGCAGCGCCTCCTCGGTGACCGAGACGGCTTGCAGCGGCAGCTGCTCGAGCGGCGTGTCGCCGAAGCCGGCGACGCTGACCGGCGGTGCGCTGCGGCCGGTGATGGTGACCGTTTGCAGCTGGGCGGGGTCGGTCTGTGCCGCAGCGGCGCAGGCCAGGATGCTCGCGCCCGCGGTGGCGGACAGGCGCAGCAAGGAAGTGAAGCGAGGAGCCATCGTGGATTCCGTTCGAGGGCAGGGGCGCTGCAACGAACGGACTGCCGGGGATCGCTGAACGATCGGACCGGCAGACCACCGAGGCGGAACGCTTCCCTGCGCGAGGATGACCTCAATCAGGTTCAAAGGGACTGTCTCAGCCAGCGCGTCCTGATGACGCACCGGCACCCCCAGCGAAAGCCGCGCGGCGTCTGGCCGCACGGTTGCACGATTATCGCGCCTGCGCAAACGACGAGGCCCGCCGGAGCGGGCCTGTCGGCGCGGGGCGCGAGGGCGTGTCAGTCGAACACCGGCGTCTCGACGCCCAGCACCTTGTGCAGCTTCGGACTCGTGGTCGTGTACTGCAGGTGGATGCGCTTCTCCGGGAAGATGTAGGGCGCGGCGCCGAAGGCGGCGAGCGCGGCCTCGTGGAAGCCCGACAGGATCAGCTTCTTCTTGCCCGGGTAGGTGTTGATGTCGCCGACCGCGAAGATGCCCGGGACGTTGGTCTCGAACTTCTCGGTGTCGACGACGAGCTGCTTGCGGTCGATCGTCAGACCCCACTCGGCGATCGGGCCGAGCTTGGGCGACAGGCCGAAGAACACCAGCAGCATGTCCAGCGGCACGACCCGCGTGACACCGTCGCCGCCGGTCACCTTGACACTGCTGAGCGCGCCGTGCTTCTCCTCGAGGCCGGTGACCTGGCCGACCATGAACTGCATCTCGTACGCGTCGCACAGCTCCTTCATCTTGGCGACGCTGGCGGGCGCAGCCTTGAAGCCGTCGCGGCGGTGTACGAGGATGACGCTCTCGGCCTTGTTCGGGCCGTCCTGCACGAAGTTCAGCGTCCAGTCGAGCGCCGAGTCGCCGCCGCCGACGATCACCAGGTTCTTGCCGGCGAACTGGGCGGGGTTCTTGACGCGGTAGTGGAGCTGGCTGCCCTCGAACTTCTCGATGCCATCGACCTTCAGCGTACGCGGCTGGAAGGAGCCCACGCCGCCGGCGATGAAGATGGTCTTGGTGATGAAGCGCGTGCCCTTGCTCGTCTCGAGGTCGAAGCGTCCATCCTCGCGCTTGGCCACGAGCGTGACCTCCTGGCCGAGGTGGAAGGTCGCGCCAAAGGGCTCGATCTGCTTGAGCAGGTTGTCGGTGAGCTCCTTGCCGGTGCACACCGGCACGGCCGGGATGTCGTAGATCGGCTTGTCCGGGTAGAGCTCGATGCACTGACCGCCCGGGTAAGCGAGCGAGTCGATGACATGGGCCTTGACCTCCAGCAGACCGAGCTCGAAGACCTGGAACAGGCCCACGGGGCCGGCGCCGACGATCACGGCATCGGTCTCGATCGGCCCGTCGTGCGAGGCGGCGGTGGCGGAGATGGCGGGGTTCAGTTGAGGTTCCATTCGGGGGCAGGGGACGCGCAGCAGGGGCTCAGCGGATCAGCTGGTCGAGCTTGCCGGTGCGGTCCTTCCATTCGTCGGCGTCGGGCAGGGAGGCTTTGCGCTTGGTGATGCTCGGCCATTGCTTGGCGAGCTCGGCGTTGAGCTTGATGAACTGCAGCTGGTTCGAGGGCACGTCCTCCTCCGGCACGATCGCGTTGACCGGGCATTCGGGGATGCACACCGCGCAGTCGATGCACTCGTCGGGGTCGATCGCGAGGAAGTTCGGGCCTTCGCGGAAGCAGTCCACCGGGCAGACGTCGACGCAGTCGGTGTACTTGCAGCGGATGCACGATTCGGTGACGACGTGGGTCATGGCGGGGACGACGGCTGAGTGGGTGGGGGCGCGACGATGCGCGAAAACGCTAATTTTAAAGGCTGGCGGCGTCGTGTGAGGTGTGGGGGATCGCATCGCTGTCCCCCGCGCACGCGGGGCCGGTGACGACCGGGCGCGCGCCGATGCCGACGGTCACCACCGTCGGGCGCCCGCTGTGCAGCAGGCCGGCCTCGGCGAGCGAGGCGACGCTGTGCTGGCTGGCGAGCTGGTCGGCGCAGCCGGCGCGCGAGACCACGCTGGCCGGCGTGTCGTCCTCCCAGCCGGCCTCGCGCAGTCGCCGCGACAGGGCGGGAAGCTGGCGGCCGGCCATGTAGAAGACCTCGGTGTCAGCATGGCGGGCGGCCCGCAGCTCGCCGCTGCGCGTCATCGCGGTGGTGAGCGCGACGCTGCGGCCGCTGCCGCGCCGCGTCAGCGGCTTGTGCGTCGCCGCAGCGGCGGCCAGCGCGGCAGTCACGCCCGGCACCACCTCGGCGGCAACGCCGGCGGCGGCGAGCGCCTGCAATTCCTCCTCGAGCCGGCCGAACACGCTCGGGTCGCCGCCTTTGAGCCGCAGCACCCGCAGGCCCTGGGTGGCGTACTTGACGAGCAAGGCGTTGATCCAGGCCTGGCCGGTCGCGTCACAGAAACCGCGCTTGCCGACGTCGATCCAGCGCGCCTGCGGCGCGAGCTCGCGCAGCGCCGGGTCGGTGAGCGCATCGAACAGCACGAGCTCGGCCTCGGCGAGCCGGCGTGCGCCGCGCACCGTGATCAGGTCGGCCGCGCCCGGGCCGGCGCCGACGAAGACGACCGGATGCCTCATGCCCCTGCCTGGCTGACGTGCAGCCCGCATTCCTTGGCCGCCTCGTCTTCCCACCACCAGCGTCCGGCGCGGAAGGGCTCGCCGACGGCGATCGCGCGCGTGCAGGGGGCGCAGCCGATGCTGGGCATGAACTGGTCGTGCAGCGGGTTGTAGGGCACGTCGTTCGTGGCGATGTAGTGCCAGACGTCGCCCCAGGTCCAGTCGGCGATCGCGTTGAGCTTCAGGCGGCCGGCGTCGTCGTGGTCGTCGAAGGGCACCTCGCCGCGCGCGTCGCTCTGCTCGCGGCGCAGGCCGGTGATCCAGGCGCCGCGCTTGGCGAGCATGCGCCCCAGCGGCTCGAGCTTGCGCAGGCCGCAGCAGGCCTTGCGCAGCGCGATGCTGCGGTACATCGCGTCCTCGCCATTGCTCTTGACGAAGTGCACGACCTGCTCGTTTTGCGGGCGGTAGACCTCGAGGGCGAGGCTGTAGCGCTGCTCGATGCGGCCGATCAGCGCGACGGTCTCGGCGTGCAGCTTGCCGGTCTCGAGCGTGCCGATCGCGATCGGCAGCGCATGGCGCGCGATCAGGTCGGTGATCACCATGTCCTCGGCCCCGAGGCTGGTGGCCTGCACGATGCGGCCCGGATGGGCCTCGGCGGCCGTGCGCAGCCGGGTGACGGTCGCGGCGACCTTGGCGTCGAAGTCGGCCGAGGGACGGGCGTACAGCGCGATCGCCGAGCCGGCCGGCGAGGCAGCCTCCGGCAGCAGCGAGAGTTCAGAGGGGGCGGCGGTCATGGCGGGCACTCGATCTCGATCGGACGGGCTTCAGGCGGTGCGGGCGTAGCGCGGCCGGTGCTCGGCCACGTCGGCCTGGTAATGGCCCTGGGGGAAGAACTTCAGCGCGTAGGCGGCGGCCTCGGGGCTCTGGTCGTGGCGCAGCACCGCGACGTCGAAGCCGGTGCGCGCCAGCAGCGGCACCATGTCGACCAGCACGTCGCCGGTGGCGCGCAGCTCGCCGCGGTAGCGGTAGCGCGAGCGCAGCAGGCGCGCCTGGCTGTAGGCGCGGCCGTCGGTCCACTTCGGGAACTGCAGCGACACCATGGCCAGACGCGGCAGGTCCGGGGCCAGCTCCTCGATGTCGTGGTCGTTCGGCACCAGCACCGCGACCGGCTTGTCGGCCGGCCAGCTGGCGCGCACGCTGTGCCATTGCGCCAGCGTCAACAGCAGGTGCGAGGCCGGCGTGATGGTGACCATCGGGCCGTCTTCGCCGCCGACCGTGTGCCAGGGGTCGCGGGGGCAATCGTGGCGGGGATCGACGAACTTCATGCGGCCTCCTTGGCGGTGCTGCGGCGCACGGCATTCGCGGCCTGCTTGAACGGATCGAGCCCGATGCGTCGGACCGTGTCGACGAAGCGCTCGTTGGCGGCGCGCTGGCCGCGATAGGTCTCGATCACCGCTTCGACCGCGTCGGCCACCTCGTCGGCGGCGAAGGACGGGCCGATCACCTTGCCCGGTGTCGCCGAGGCCAGGCCGCCGCTGAGCGCCGAGCCATCCGAGCCGCCCAGCGTCACCTGGTACCACTCGCTGCCGTCCTTGTCGACGCCGAGGATGCCGATGTGGCCGCTGTGGTGGTGGCCGCAGGAGTTGATGCAACCGCTGATGTGCAGGTCGATGTCGCCGATGTCGTAGAGCTCGTCGATGTCGGCAAAGCGCTCGGTGATCTGCTCGGCCACCGGGATCGAGCGCGCGTTGGCCAGGCCGCAGAAGTCGCCCCCGGGGCAGGCGATCATGTCGCTCAGCAGGCCGATGTTGGGCGTGGCGTAGGCGGCGTCGCGTGCGGCCTGCCACAGCGCGTACAGGTCTTCCTCGCGCACCCAGGGCAACAGCAGATTCTGGTCGTGCGTGACACGCAGTTCGCCGTGGCTGTAGCGGTCGGCCAGGTCGGCGGCCAGCACCATCTGCGCGTCGGTCGCGTCGCCCGGCGCCTGGCCGACCGCTACAGCCACGGCGAACTGCGTGTCACGCACGACCAGAATCTGCTGTTGCCCTGGGTGCGCGAAGAGGCCCTGTAC
>DATMJX010000177.1:0-5834 GCA_035553715.1 Methylibium sp. | reverse complement strand
GGTGAGCGGCGCGGCCTGGAAGCGATGAACGACGCCACCGGTGCGCCCGGCAGCCGGGTCGTCGCGACGATGCCCGGCTCGCTGCCGATGGGCGGGCTGGTCGCCGACACGCCGATCCATGCGCTATGCCCGCCGCTGCGCCTGGCGGCGCGGCCCGGGCTGTGCCCGCGGCGCCAGGACATCGAACTCGGCGGGCTGCTCGCCTTCACGATCTCCGATGTCATCGCGCCCGACGAGGCCGACCGCATCGTCGCGGCGGCCGAGTCGCTCGGGTTCCGCGATGCGGCCCCGGGCATCCGCACCGCGCCGGGCATGCGCATGAACAAGTCGGTGCACTGGGTGGCCGACGAAGGGCTGCTGGGCCCGATCCATGCCCGCATCGCCGCGCTGCTGCCGCAGCAGCTCGATGGCGGGCGGCTGCATGCGCGGCTGAGTCACCGTCTCAACATGTACCGCTACGACCGCGGGGATGTCTTCAACCGCCACACCGACGGCGACTGGCCGGGCTACGGTCTCGATGCGCAGGGCGAGCACATGCTCGAGTGGCCGCCCCGGCTGCGCTCGATGCTGACGATGCTGCTGTACCTCAACGGCGCCGAGGACGGCGTCGAGGGAGGGCACACCGAGCTGTTCCGCCCCGACGGCAGCCGTGTCGACGTGGTGCCTGCCAAGGGCGCCGCGCTGTTCTTCCGCCATGGCTTCGGGCCCGGCTCGGTGCTGCACGTCGGCGCGCGGGTCACCGGCGACGTGCCGAAGGTCGTCGCGCGCATCAACGTGATGTACGAGCCGGCCTGAGCGCCGCCGGTGCGGTGGTGCCCGGGCCGCGGCCTCACCAGCGCGTGCGCGCGAGCTCGTCGAGCAGCTCGCCGTAGATGCGCCAGCGGCTCGCGCTGAGCTCGCCGCGCTCGATCGCGGCGAGCACCGCGCAGCCCGGCTCGTGGCGGTGGGTGCAGTTGTAGAACTTGCAGCCGCCGGCATGGGCGCGCAGGTCGGGCATGCAGGCGACGAGCTGGCTGGCGTCGAGCTGGCGCAGGCCGAACTCCTGGAAGCCCGGCGAGTCGATCAGCGCGGTGCCGCTTGCGCGGTCGATCCAGTACCACTGCGTCGTGGTCGTGGTGTGCTTGCCCGAGTTCAGCGCCTGCGAGATCTCGCCGACCTGGGCGCGCGCATCGGGCACCAGCGCGTTGACCAGCGTGCTCTTGCCGGCACCCGAGGGGCCGAGCACCAGCGTCGCGCGGCCCGCCAGGCGCGGCGTGAGCACGGCACGCGCCGCGTCGGCGTTCGGCTTGAGCTGCAGCTCCAGCAGCTCGTAGCCCATCGCCCGGTAGGGCGCCAGCCGCGCACGCTGCACGTCGGCACCGGGCAGGTCGGTCTTGTTCAGCACGATGGTCGCGGCAATGCCGGCCGACTCGGCCGCGATCAGCGCGCGCGTGAGCTGCGATTCGCTGAACACCGGATCGACCGCGATCCACACCAGCAGCGCATCGAGGTTGGCCGCGAAGGACTTGGTCTTCCACTCGTCCTGGCGGAACAGCAGGTTGCGGCGCGGCTCCAGGTGCTCGATCACGCCTTCGCCGGGCGCGGTCGGCTGCCAGCGCACGCGGTCGCCGACCACCGCCTCGCTCTTCTTGCCGCGCGCTCGCGCATGCACGCGCCGGCCTTCTGGCGTCTCGACGATGCAATGGCGGCCGTGGTTGGCGACCACCAGGCCGAGGTCGAGCTCGATCGTCGCCGTCAAGGCAGCAGCGCGTCGATCTTCGCCGCGCAGATGAAGTCGTTCATCGACAGTCCGCCGACCGCATGCGTCGCGAGACGCACCGCGCACCGCCCGGGCGTGATCGCCAGGTCGGGGTGGTGGTCCTCGCGCTCGGCCAGCCAGGCGATCGCATTGGCGAAGGCCATGGTCTCGTGGAAGGTCGCGAAGGCATAGGTCTTCTCGAGGGCGCCCGCCCCCTCGGCGCGGACCCAGCCGCTGAGCTCGCCGAGGTAGTAGTCGATCTCGTCGTCGGGCATCGGGGGCTGGCCGGCGCGCGGCACGCAGCGCTGCTCGGACAGCTTCATGCGGCGCCCATCGCCGCGAGCCGTTCGGAGGCCGGCGGGTGCGAGTAGTAGAAGCGTGCGTAGAGCGGGTCGGGCGTCAGCGTCGAGGCGTTGTCCTCGTAGAGCTTGAGCAGCGCGGCGCCGAGCGCGCCGGCGGTCGCATGCTCGCAGGCGTAGGCGTCCGCCTCGAACTCGTGCCGGCGCGACACCGCGGCGGCCAGCGGCGTGACGAAGAAGGCGAAGGGCGGGCCCGCGAGCAGGAACAGCAGCAGCGCGAGCGCGTCGTTCGGCGCGTCGAGCGCCGGGGCGACGCCGAGCCCGGCATAGAAGGCCGGCTGCTGCGCCAGCCAGCCCAGCAGCGCGAAGCCGGCCAGGCTGAGCGCGAACATCGTCGCCAGGCGCTGGGGCACGTGGCGGCGCCGGAAGTGGCCGAGCTCGTGCGCGAGCACCGCCTCGACCTCGGCCGGCGCGAGCCGGGCCAGCAGCGTGTCGAAGAACACGACCCGCTTGGCGCGGCCGAGGCCGGTGAAATAGGCATTGGCATGGGCCGAGCGGCGGCTGCCGTCCATCACGAACAGGCCCTGGGCGGTGAAGCCGCAGCGCGCCATCAGCGCCTCGACGCGCGCCTTCAGCGCACCGTCCTCGAGCGGCTGGAACTTGTTGAACAGCGGTGCGATGACGCTCGGGTAGAGCAGCAGCACCGCGAGGTTGAAGGCCGTCCACACGCCGAAGGCCCACAGCCACCACAGCGGCCCGGCCGCGCCCATCAGCGACAGGATGCAGGCGGCGACCGGCAGGCCGAGCAGCGCGGCGAGAGCCCCGCCCTTGAGCTGGTCGGCCAGCCACAGGCGCGGTGTCGTGCGGTTGAAGCCGTGGCGCTGCTCGAGGCGGAAGGTGTGCCAGAGCTGCCAGGGCAGGTCGAGTAACGCGCCGATCAGCGCGAAGGCCGTCAGCAGTGCGAGCTGGTAGCCGAGTGAGCCGAGCGCCGGGCGCGCGTGCGCGAGCAGCCAGCCGTTCAGGGCGTCGAGACCACCGAGCAGCGTCCAGCCGAGCAGCAGCGCCGTGCCCCAGGCGCCGGCGAGGATGCCGTAGCGCAGCTGGGCGATCGTGTAGTCGGCGGCGCGCTGGTGGGCCGCGAGGCTCACGGTGCCGGCAAAGGCCGCCGGGACCGCGCCACGGTGGGCGGCGACATGGCGGATCTGCCGCGTCGCGAGCCACAGGCGCGCGAGCAGGGTGGCCAGCAGCGCGGCGGCGAACAGCATCGTGACGAGCGTCGGACTCATGCGGGCAGTTTACGGGTTGACCGACAATCGCCGCTCACCGAAGGACCCTCATGAACGACGCTGCCCCGACGCTCGGCAAGAGCGAGAACAACCTGGTCTGGATCGACCTCGAGATGACCGGCCTGAACACCATGACCGACCGCATCCTGGAGGTCGCGGTGGTCGTGACGGACGCGCAGCTGACGCTGCGCGTCGAGGGGCCGGTGTTCGCGATCCACCAGAGCGACGCCGTGCTCGACGCGATGGACGCGTGGAACAAGGGTACCCACGGCAAGAGCGGGCTGATCGACCGCGTCAAGGCGTCCAGCGTCGACGAGGCCGCGGCCGAGCGCGCGGTGATCGACTTCCTGGCGCAGTACGTGCCATCGGGCAAGTCGCCGATGTGCGGCAACTCGATCTGCCAGGACCGCCGCTTCCTCGCCAAGGACATGCCGGCGCTCGAGGCCTTCTTCCACTACCGCAACCTCGATGTCAGCACGCTCAAGGAGCTGGCGCGGCGCTGGAAGCCGGCGGCGCTCGAGGGCATCAAGAAGGCCCAGGCGCACACGGCGCTGGCCGACGTGCACGAGTCGATCGACGAGCTGCTGCATTACCGCGCGAACTTCCTCGCGCTCTGAGGCACACGGCTCAGGCTTGGCCCGGCAGCAGGCCCGCGGGGATGGCGCCGCGGATCCAGGCCACCAAGGCGCCGACGTTCAGCAGCACGGTGGCCCAGTACACCGACAGGAACGCCCGCTTGCTCGACTTGTGGCGCAGCAGCGTCTGCGCCCACCAGGCGCCGGGCCAGCCGCCAGCGAGGCTGAGCAGGTGCAAGCTGCTCTCCGGCGTGCGCCAGGCGCCGCGCGTGGCGGCCTGCTTGTCGCCCCAGTAGACGAAGAAGGTCACGAGACTCAGCAGCAGTGCGATCAAGGGGGTGATCGGCGGCAGGCGCTGTTCCACCATGCCCCAGGCGACGAGCCCCGCGCCCAGCGCCGCCAGGGCGAGGCCCGGCCATGCGGGCCGGGGCAGGGCCGCGGCCTCGCGAGGCGGGCGTGAGCGCCGTGCGGCAGGGCGTCCCGCCGGCGCGGCCGCGCCGGCGGGACGGACATCGACGGCGCGCGGCCCCTTGCCAAGGTAGTTGTCGAACAGCTCGTAGCTGACGCGCAGGCCGACGGCTGGTCGCAGCGACGCCTGGCAGGCGCGCTGGTGCACGAACACGTCCTGGCCTCCACCGGCCGGGCGGATGAATCCGAAGCCTCGATCGGCATCCCAGCGGACGATTTCGCCGGTGTGCGTCATGTTGTTTGCTCTCCCTGAAAGTTGCGCGCGGCAGTCTGCCACTGCAGCACGGCACCTTGCAGCCAGTCGGCCCGGCTCGCCGCCTCCACCGCGAGGCCCAGCACCGCCCCGGCCGCGCGCAGCGCCGCGAGGGGGTCGCGCAGGTCCAGCGGCGCCGCACCGTTCTGCTTGCTGAGCTTCTGGCCGTCGGCCGCCAGCACCAGCGGCGTGTGCAGGTAGCGCGGCGTCGGTAGGCCGAGGGCGCGCTGCAGCAGGATCTGGCGCGGCGTGTTGTCGGCGAGGTCGGCGCCGCGCACCACGTCGCTGACGCCCTGCTCGGCATCGTCGACGACCACCGCGAGCTGGTAGGCCCACAGGCCGTCGGCGCGCTTGAGAACGAAGTCGCCCACCTCGGCCGCGACGTCCTGGGCCTGCGGGCCGAGGCGGCGGTCCGTCCACGTGACGACGGCCGTCTCGGGCAGGCGCAGGCGCCAGGCCCGCGGCGCACGGCCGTGCAGGCCACCGCGCTCGGGGCGGCAGCTGCCGGGGTAGACGAGTTCGCCGTGACGGGACTGGACACGGCCGAGCGCCGCGTTGGCCGCGGCGATCTGCTGGCGCGTGCAGGCACAGGGGTAGGCGCGGCCGGCGGCGACCAGGCGATCGAGCGCGCCCTGGTAGTGCGCGCCGCGCCGGCTCTGCCACAGCGGCGGCGCGTCGGGGTGCAGGCCGAGCGCGTCGAGCTGGCGCAGGATCTCCTGGTCGGCGCCGGGCACGCAGCGCGGCGTGTCGACGTCCTCGATGCGGACCAGCCAGCGACCGCCGTGGGCGCGCGCATCCAGCCAGCTTGCCAGCGCCGCCACCAGCGAGCCGTCGTGCAGCGCGCCGGTCGGCGAGGGGGCGAAGCGGCCGACGTAGCCGCCGCTCAAATGCCGCCCTCGAACAGCGGGTTCTCGATGATGCCGAAGCGGTTGCCGAAGGGGTCGGTGACCGCGGCCACCTTGATGCCCTCGCCGACCTCGGTGACCGGCTCGAGCGCGCTCGCGCCGAGCGCGAGCAGCCGCGCGTAGGCGGCCTCGGCGTCGGCGACGCCCCACAGCGCCTGCGTGCCGGTGGTGCCCGGTGTCGCGTTCGGCAGCAGGCCGAGCTCGTCGCCGCCGACCTCGAAGCCGACGTAGAAGGGCTGGTCGAAATACGGCGCCTGGCCGAGCAACTGGCTGTACCAGGCCTTGGCGGCGGCCAGGTCGGGGGCGGGGT
>DATMJX010000176.1:0-9871 GCA_035553715.1 Methylibium sp. | reverse complement strand
GGAAATGCTGGGCCTGCTCGAGCGCGTAGCTCAGCAGGCTCGCCCCGCCGATCGCCAGCAGCAGCGCGCCGAAGCGACCGCCGCCGTCGCGCACCCAGCCGGTGGCCAGCAGCAAGCCGAGCGGCAGGTAGGCGAGCAGGTTGCTGACCAGATCGAAGCGCGCCTGGAAGCGCGGCCGGGGCAGCACCCAGCCCAGCGAACCCGGCGGCGTCGGCGCGGACCAGCCGCTGAAAGGGTGCAGGCTCGCGTAGACCACCAGGCAAACGCAGGCCGCGGCCAGCGGCCATGCGGAGCTGCGGTGGGTGGCCATCAGAAGGGCTTCACGACCACCAGCACGACGATCGCGATGAACAGCAGCACCGAGACCTCGTTGAACACGCGATACCAGCGATCGCTGCGGCGATTGGCCAGCCGCTCGAAGTCGCGCAGCAAGCGCCGGCAGACGTGGTGGTAGCCGACCACGGCCGCCACCAGCGCGAGCTTGGCATGCATCCAGCCGCTGCCCTTGCCGAGACCCCAGCCGAGCCACAGCAGCAGGCCCAGCAGCAGCGCCGGGATCATCAGCAGCGACGCGAAGCGGTAGAGCCGGCGCCCCATCAGCAACAGCCGCTCGCGCTCGGCGTGGCTGTCCGGCGCGACCATCGCCAGGTTGACGAAGATCCGCGGCAGATAGAACAGCCCGGCGAACCAGCTCGCCACGAACACGATGTGGAAGGCCTTGATCCAGAGCATCGCGTGATTATCCCGACAGCGGCGACAAGGGCCGGAGGCACCTTGCGGTGCAGGCGGACTTCGCGCAGCGAAGCCAAGGCGCGGCAGCGCCGGCCGGAACCATAAAAAAGCCCCGGCACAGCCGGGGCTTGAAAGCCTGTTCGCTGTCACACGGCAGGCTCCTGCTCAGGGAGGAAAAGCAGGGGATGCCCGTCTTGCGACGTATCATCCGATGAAAATTTTAGCAGTCGCAGGCTTGCAGGTCACTGTCTGATACAGGTCGGCGGGCGGGCCGCGCACCCCCGCCGATGAGCAGCTATCCGCAGCGTTTTCCCGCCAGCCGCCCGCGCCGACTGCGTCGCGACGCCTACACCCGCGCGCTGGTCCGCGAGCACGCCCTGTCGCCATCCGACCTGATCCTGCCGGTGTTCGTGCTCGAGGGCGCCGGCCAGGTGCAGGACGTCGCCTCGATGCCCGGCGTGCAGCGCCTGAGCCTGGATCGGCTGCTGCCGCTGGCCGAGCAGTGCGTGTCGCTCGGCATCCCGGTGATGGCACTGTTCCCGGTGATCGACGTGGCGAGGAAGACCGAGGACGGCCGCGAGGCGCTGAACCCCGAGGGGCTGGTGCCGACGGCCGTGCGCGAGCTCAAGCGCCGCTTCCCCGAGCTCGGCTTGCTGACCGACGTCGCGCTCGACCCCTTCACGACCCACGGCCAGGACGGCCTGATCGACGCGAGCGGCTACATCCTGAACGACGAGACGGTGGCCGTGCTGACGCAGCAGGCGCTGGTGCAGGCCGAGGCCGGCGTCGACATCGTCGCGCCGAGCGACATGATGGACGGGCGCATCGGCGCGATCCGCGACGCGCTCGAAGCCAAGCGCCTGATCCACACGCGCATCATGGCCTACAGCGCCAAGTACGCGAGCGCCTTCTACGGCCCCTTCCGCGACGCGGTCGGCTCGGCCGGCAACCTGGGCAAGAGCAACAAGAAGGTCTACCAGATGGACCCGGGCAACAGCGACGAGGCGCTGCGCGAGGTCGCGATGGACATCGCCGAGGGCGCCGACATGGTGATGGTCAAGCCCGGCATGCCGTATCTGGACATCGTGCGGCGCGTGAAGGACGAGTTCCGGGTGCCGACCTTCGCCTACCAGGTCAGCGGCGAGTACGCGATGCTGAAGGCCGCCGCCGCCAACGGCTGGCTCGACGGCGAGGCGGTGATGATGGAGTCGCTGCTGGCCTTCAAGCGCGCCGGCGCCGACGGCGTGCTGAGCTACTTCGCGCTCGACGCGGCGCGCGCCCTGCGCGCGGCCTGAGCGGCGCCGGCCGATGCGCGTCTTCCGCCTCCACGAGCAGTTCGACGAACTGCCCGGACTGCCGGACGAGCTGCCCGCCACCGGCTTCCTGTGGATCCCCTGCGGCCGGCGCGAGTTCGAGGTCCACACGCCGCAGCTGCAGGCGGCATTGCAGCGCTGGGGCTGCGGCGCGCTGGTCGACCTGCATGTCGCGGACCTGCTGACCAACCAGCTGCCCTCGCAGTACGACTACACCTCCTGGTACGACCTGCTGGTGTTCCGCCGCCTCGCGCCGGGCAGCGGCAGCGGCGAGCTGTTCGTCGATGGCGAGCACGGCACCGCGCGCACCGCGCGGCGCGCGCTCGAGTCGATCGACACCAGCCCGGTCGGCTTCGCGGTGTTCGACCGCGTGCTGCTGACCGTCCACCCGGCCGACTGCCAGGTGCGCGAGTACTTCATCGGGCGGCTCGGCCAGCTCGTTGGCAGCAGCGAGCCGCGCAACGAGCCCAAGCCGACCAGCCCGCGGCTGCCGCCGAGCCCGGCCGATCTGATGCTGCGCATCGTCAATCACATGGTCGACGGCTACCTCGACCTGCGCCGCCTGCTGACGCGCCAGCTCGGCTACCTGCAGCAGGAACTGCTGAACCCGCGCAGCCACTTCGACAACTGGCAGGCGCTGCTGGAGTCCCGCAACGCGCTGCACCAGCTCGAGGACACCTGCGAGGACCAGCGCAGCGCGATCCAGGAGTGGATCGACGCGATCGACGACTCGCCGCCCGAGGCGCAGGCACCGGCCCAGCGCGAGCGCGAGCTGCTGCGGGTGCGCTCGCGCGACGTGCTCGAGCACATCGAGCGCGTGCTCGGCCATGTGCGCCGGCTCGAGAGCTCGGCCGAGAGCGCGGTGCAGATGCACTTCTCGGCGCAGAGCAACCGCACCAACGACATCATGCGCACGTTGACGGTGCTGACGGCGGTGTTCATGCCGCTGAACCTGATCACCGGCTTCTTCGGCATGAACTTCGACTTCCTGCCGCTGGTGCACACCAGCACCGGCGTGTGGATCACGACGCTGCTGATGGCCATGGTGGCGGTCGCGCTGGTCGCCTACTTCCGCCGCAAGCGCTATCTCGAGCGCGATCGCTGAGCGGCGCGCTCAGGCGCCCGGCACGCGCGCGACCCAGGTCTCGAAGGCTCGCCCGGGCAGCGGCGGGCTGATGGCCTCGCCTTGCAGCTCGTCGCAGTGCTCGCGCGCGAGGAAGGCGCGCTGGGCCTCGGTCTCGACCCCCTCGGCGATCACGGTGATGCCCAGGCTGCGGCCCATCTGGATGATCGCGCGCACGATCGCGACCGAATCGCGCTCCTCCGGCAGGTCGGTGACGAAGGCGCGATCGATCTTCATCTTGTCGATCGGCATCGACTTGAGCTGGGCGAGCGAGGACCAGCCGGTGCCGAAGTCGTCGACCGAGAGGCCGACCCCGAGCGCCTTGAGCTGCTCGAGCCGCTGGCTCATGCCAGGCAGCTCGTCCATCAGCATGCGCTCGGTGATCTCGAGCTCGAGCAGCGTGCCGGGCAGGCCGGTCTCGCGCAGCACCTGCTCGACGCTGGCGACGAAGTCCGGCGCCTGGAACTGCAGCGTCGACAGGTTGACCGCGACCGGCACCGCACTCAGCCCGGCATCGGCCCACCGACGCGCGGCGCGCGCCGCCTCCTGCAGCACCCAGCGCCCCAGCGGCAGCATCAGCCGCTGGCGCTCGGCCAGCGGCACGAAGGCGTCCGGCCCGAGCAGGCCACGCGTCGGGTGCTGCCAGCGCAGCAGCGCCTCGGCACCGACGAGCCGGCCGTCGCGGGCATGCACCTGGGGCTGGAAGTAGAGGACGAATTCGCCGCGCGCGAGCGCCTCGCTGAGCTCGCCCTCCATCACCAGGGCATCGTAGGCCGAGGCGGCCAGCGCGGCGTCGAAGAACTGGTAGGTCGCGCGGCCGCGCGCCTTGGCCTGGTACATCGCAGTGTCGGCATGCTTGATCAGCTGCGCCGGCGTGTCGCCGTCCCGCGGAAACATCGCGATGCCGATCGAGGGCGTGACCGAGAGCGGCCAGCCCTCGACCTGCAGCGGCGCCTCGATGGCGGCCAGCAGCTTGCGCGCGACGTCGGCCGCGTCGTCGGTCCGGGTGTCGCCCGACAGCAGCACCATGAACTCGTCGCCGCCGAAGCGGGCGACCAGGTCGGTGGCGCGCAGCACCGCGGTGATGCGCTGCGCCACCGTCTGCAGCAGCGTGTCGCCGGCCAGGTGGCCCAGGGAGTCGTTGACGCGCTTGAAGTGATCGAGGTCGATGAACAGCAGCGCCATCGTCCGGCCGCCGGCATCAGCCAGCGCCATCAGGTGGTCGAGCTGCTCCATGAAGGCCAGCCGGTTCGGCAGGCCGGTCAGCGTGTCGTGGTGCGCGAGGTGGTGGATGCGCGCCTGGGCGGCCTGGCGGTCGCGCAGGTCGCGCACGATGGTCATGCGGTGGCGTTCGCCGTGGCGCGTGATGGTGCGCACGATGAACTCGACCGGGATGCGCACGCCGTGCTTGTCGACGATCGCGCTCTCGTAGCTCGTCTCCAGGCCCTGCTTCATCACCGCGCTGACCTTGGCGACCTGGTCGGGGGCGATGAAGTCGAGGTTGCGCCGCCCGAGCATCGCCTCGAGGGCGTAGCCGGTCAGCGCGCAGGCCGCCGGGTTGGCGTCGACGATCACGCCGTCGCGGTGGAACACGATGCCCTCGGCGCTGGCCTCCATGAACTTCGCGAGCCGTTCCTCGGATTCACGTGCCGCGAGTTCGGCGACGCGGTGCCGCGTGATGTCGGACACCAGCACGAAGCAGGCGTCCACCTCGCCTGTGTCGTCGCGGTGCGGCACCAGGTCGACCTCGATCCAGCGCGGCGGCGCGCCGTCGGGCGTCTCGAGGCGGCGCTCGTAGCGCGTGCTGCGGCCATGCCGCGCGGCCTCGACATGGGGCCGGATCCGCTGCCACGTGGCGCTCCCGACGACCTGCTCGACCGTGCGCCCGAGGATGCTCCGCTCGTCGAGACCGAAGGCCTGCGCGTATGGCCGGTTCGCGAACAGGCAGGCGTCGTCGGCCGTGCGGTAGCAGGCGATCAGCGCCGGCACGGTGTCGGCGAGCAGGCGCAGCTGCTCGGCCTGGGCGCGCGCACCGCATGCGGCCTGCTTCAGGGCCGAGACGTCGTGCAGCAGGCAGACCCAGTCGCCGCGCCCACCGTCCCCGCGCCGCTGCGCGGCACAGTCGGCCCAGCGCGGCGGCATGCCGGGTGCCGTGCGCCATTGCAGTTCGAGCGAAACCGTGCGCGCGTCGCCGCCCAAGGCGGCGCGCAGCGCGGCCAGCGAGGGCTCGCTCAGCAGTCCATGCCAGCCACCGCCCTGCGCGGCCTGCGGCGTGAGACCGGTGTGGCTGGTGAAGGCGCGGTTGACGTGCAGGGCGCCGGCGTCGGCATCGAGCAGCAGCAGCATGCCCGGCAGCGCGTCCCACGGCGCCTCGTCATCGGCCGCGCAGTGCGCCGCCGTCAGGGCCTCGTGCACAGGGCTGGCCGGCATGGCTCATCCTCGCGGCGCCCTGCCGCGCTCATTGCCCGGCCACCTCGCGGGCCAGGCACAGGTCGTCCCAGGCACGCGCCTTGTCGGCCGGGTTGCGCAGCAGGTAGGCAGGGTGGTAGGTCACGACCACCGGCACGCCCTGGTACTGGTGGCGCTGGCCGCGCAGCCGGCCGATCGCCGCATCGGTCTCGAGCAGCGCCTGCACCGCGAAGCGCCCCATCGCCAGGATCAGCTTCGGCTGCACCAGCTCCACCTGGCGGCGCAGGTAGGGCGCACACTGCGCGACCTCCTCCGGCAGCGGGTTGCGGTTCACCGGCGGACGGCACTTCAGCACGTTGGCGATGAAGACCTGCCGCGCCGGATCGTGGTCCGGACCCGGCGTGCGGCTCAGGCCGACGGCGCGCAGCATGTTGTCGAGCAGCTGGCCGGCCATGCCAACGAAGGGCTCGCCCTGGCGGTCCTCGTGCTCGCCCGGAGCTTCGCCGACGATCATCCAGTGCGCGCGCTCGTGGCCGACGCCGAACACGGTGTTGCGCCGGCTGCGGCACAGCCCGCAGGCGGTGCAGCCGGCCACCGCTGCGCGCAGCGCCGGCCAGTCCATCGCCTCCACACCGACGGGGCGCGCGCCGAGTTCGGCAGCTTGCGGCGCGCGGGTTGCCGGCACCGCCGCTGAGGACCGCGCCGATGGAGCGGTCTCGCGCGGCGAGGCCGCGGACCGGGCGGGGCCGTCTCCCTCCGCCTCGGGGGCGGTGCCGGGGGGCAGCGACGCCTCCGCCTCTCGATGGGGATCGGTCCAGAGCCGGATCCCCATCGCCGCGAGGATCGCGCGCTGACGGTCGTCCCAGCTCACGAGAGCGCCCCTGCGACGAGCGGCAGGCTCATCATCACCGCGTCCTCGCGGGTGCCGCCGGCCGCGGGGTAGTAGCCGCGCCGGCAGCCGATGTCCGCGAAGCCGTAGCGCTCGTAGAGCCGGCGCGCGCGCACGTTCGACACGCGCACCTCGAGCCACAGCTGCAGCGCGTGGCGCCGCCGCGCCAGCCGGCCGAGCGCGTCGAGCATGAAGCGCGCATGCCCGCGCCCCTGGTGCGCCGGCGAGACGGTCAGGTTGAGCAGGTGCATCTCGTCGACACCGATCATCGCGATGAAATAGCCCACCAGCTCGCTGCGCGCCCCGCAGCTGCCCCACAGCACCTGCATGTCGTAGCCGGCACGCAGCGAGTCGGTGAAATTGCCGCGCGTCCACGGGAACTCGTAGGCGGCGCGCTCGACCAGCAGCACCGCGTCCAGGTCGGCCTCGCGCAGCGGCAGCAGCGTGCGCTCGAAGGGATCGACGACGGCGTTCATGACCGCCCCTCGCCCGGCCCTGCGGTGCGGATCGACGCGACGGCACTCATGGGGCCGGCTCCCGCGCCGCGGCGCGCTCGGCGGTGGTCTGCGCGACCTTGTCGCGCACATACAGCGGCAGCGCCTCGGCGGCGTCGAGCCGCTCGCCGCGGCGCCAGGCGGCCTGTGCCAGCGCCAGCAGCGCGGCGGCGCGCGGCGCGGCCGCCGGCCAGCGCGCGCCGCCCGGCCCGGCCCAGGCCTCGGGGTGCGCCAGCAGCGAGCTGCCGGCGACCGCCGCGCCCGGGATCCGTGCCGCGAGCGCCGCCGGATCGTGCAGCGCCGGGGCGGCCAGCACCTGCCAGCCTTGCGGGCCGTGGCGGTAGTGCGCCGAGTAGGTCTCGCCCATGCGCGCATCGACCGCCACCCACAGCGCCTCGGGCGCGCCCGCCGTGCGCGCATCCTCGGCCACCGCCATCAGCGTGTCGAGTGCGAGCACCGGCAGGCCGGCGCCCAGCGCCAGGCCCTGGGCCACCGCGCAGGCGGTGCGCACGCCGGTGAAGGCCCCCGGGCCCCGCCCGACGCCGATCGCGCCGAGCTCGCGCAGGCCGAGCCCGGCCTCCTCGAGCAAGCCCATCAGGCCCGGCAGCAGCGCGACCGAGGCCTGGGCGCCACCGGGCAGCGCGCACACCCATTGCCGGCCGGCCGCGGCCAGACCCAGGTGCAGCGTCTCGGTCGCGCAGTCGAGCACCAGCAGCGGCGGGACCAGGTCGTCGGGGTGGAACATGACGGCAGTCTACGGCGCGGTCGCGGCCGACCCGTATGATCGTTTCGATGAGAGCCCTCCTGCTCGCCGGCCTGCTGGCGCTCGCGGCCGTGGCGGGCGCGCAGCCGCTGCCACCGGCGGTGCGCGCCGCGCTCGACGAGGCCCGGCTGCCCCCCGAGGCGCTGGTCGCCTGGGTCACCGAACTCGGCCCGGCCCCCGCCGCGCCGCGGCTCGCGCACCGCGCCGAGCAGCCGGTCAACCCGGCCTCGCTGATGAAGCTCTACACCACCGGCGCGGCCCTCGAGTTGCTCGGCCCGGCCTGGAGCTGGCGCACGCCGGTGCTCGCGACCGGCCCGGTCGAGGACGGCACGCTGCGCGGTGATCTGGTGCTGCAGGGCCGCGGCGACCCGACGCTCTCCGTCGAGCGGCTGTGGCTGCTGCTGCGCCAGCTGCGCCAGCGCGGCATCACCGAGGTGCGCGGCGACATCGTGCTCGACACCAGCGCCTTCACGCTGGCCGCCAGCGACCCGGGCGACTTCGACGGCGAGCGCCACCGGCCCTACAACGTCCAGCCGGAGGCGCTGCTGCTGAACCTCAAGTCGATCACGCTCGGCTTCGTGCCCGAGCCGGCGCGCGGCATCGCACGCGTGAGCGCCGACGTGCCGCTGGCCGGTGTGCGGGTCGACGCCAGCGTGCCCCTGGCGGACGGCGGCTGCGGCGACTGGCGCGCCGCGCTCCAGGCCACGCTGGAGGACCCGGCCCGTCTGCACTTCGCCGGGCGCTACCCCGCGGCCTGCGGTGAGCGCAGCTGGCCGATCGCCTACGCCGAGCCCGAGAGCTACAACGCACGCCTGCTCGAGGGCCTGTGGCGCGAGCTCGGGGGGCGACTGGGTGGACGGGTGCGCGGCGGTGCGACGCCGCCCGGCGCGGCGCTGCTGTTCGAGGCCGCGTCGCCGCCGCTGGCCAGCGTGGTGCGCGAGATCAACAAGTTCAGCAACAACGTGATGGCCGAGCAGCTGTTCCTCACGCTCGCGCTGGAGACCCCGGCGCGGCCGGCGCCGGGCTGCTGCCGGCGCGACGAGACCCCGCCCGATACCGCGCAGGCGGCGCGCGTGCTGCTGCAGGCCCTGGTGCGCGAGCGCGCCGGCTGCGCCGAGGGCGAGCTCGCGATCGACAACGGCTCGGGGCTCTCGCGCGTCTCGCGCAGCAGCGCACGCTGCCTGGGGACCTGGCTGCAGACGCTGTGGTCGAGTCCGGCGATGCCCGAGCTGATGAGCTCGCTGCCGGTGAGTGGCGTCGACGGCACTGCCAGGCGCCCCGGCCGCGGCTGGGGCGCCGCGCTCGGCCGCGCGCACCTGAAGACCGGCTCGCTGCGCGACGCGATGGGGCTGGCCGGCTATGTGCTCGGCGTGTCCGGGCGACGCTGGGCCTTCGTCGCGATCGTCAACCACCCGAACGCCGACGCGGCGCGGCCGGTGCTCGACGCGCTGGTGCACTGGACCGCCGAGGACCGGGCGCCATGAGCGCGGGCTGGATCGAGGCGATCGGCTACACCGCCGCGGTGCTGACGACCGCGGCCTTCGTGCCGCAGGCCTGGCACACCTGGAAGACGCGCGACGTCGCCGGCATCTCGCGGACGATGTACGCGGTGTTCACCATCGGCATCGCGCTGTGGCTGCTCTACGGCGCGATGCTGCGGGCCTGGCCGCTGGTGCTCGCCAACGCGGTGACGCTGGCGCTCGCGCTGGCGATCCTCACGATGAAGTGCCGCTGGGATCGCCGCGGCGAGCGGCCGGGCGTGCGCCGCGACGCACGCCCCTGAGGTCACCGCCGACTCAGAACGGGTTGGTCTCGAAGGCGCGGTCGATCGCGCGAACGCCGAGGGCGTTGTGCATCGTGGTCCCGAAGTGCCGATCATCCGCCCACAGGTAGGTCGTGTGGGCCACGGGCTGGACGCCCGCCGTATCGGGGTCGCCGTCGATCAGCGTCTCGGTGGTGCAGTCCGGCGTCGCGACGGCGCACGCCGCGGTGCTCGTGTTGGCGAACCCGAAGTCCCCATCGATCGCCACCTCGATCAGCTCCTCGAGTTGCAGCAGGCCGACATCGCTGCCGTCGAGCTCGCTCTCCTCGATCTCGACGCGCAGGCCGGAGTTGAAGGCTTCGGTCAGCTCGTTGAGGCAGGTGGCC
>DATMJX010000175.1:0-20345 GCA_035553715.1 Methylibium sp. | reverse complement strand
CCGCAGCGACGCGCGCGGCACGCCGGCGAGCACGGCGCGCTCGAGCAGCGTCGCCATCGGCGTCAGCTACGAGCTCGACCTCTGGGGCCGGCTCGCGGCCGGCGTGCGCGCCTCCGAGGCCACGCTCGCGGCGCGCCAGGGCGACCTCGACACCGCGCGCCTGACGCTGAGCACCGGCGTCGCCAACGCCTACTTCCAGCTGCTCGCGCTGCGCGTGCGGCTGACGATCGCGCAGGACAACCTGGCGCTCGCCGAGCGCCTGTACCGCATCGTCGAGGCGCGCCACCGCCATGGCAGCGCCTCGGCGCTGGACCTCAGCCGCCAGCGCGGCACGGTGCTGGCGCAGCGCGCGACGATCGAGCCGCTCGCGCTGCAAGCGCGCCAGCGCAGCTCGGCGCTGGCGCTGCTGCTCGGCCGCGCGCCCCAGGGTCTGCCGATCGACGGCGGGCCGCTCGACGCGCTGGCGATCCCCGAGGCCGGCGCCGGGCTGCCCTCCGAGCTGCTGCTGCGCCGCCCCGACCTCGCCAGCGCCGAGGCCGAGCTGGCCGCGGCCGACGCCGACGTCGCGGCGGCCCGCGCGGCGCTGCTGCCCGGCGTGTCACTGGCCGGCTCCACCGGGCTGGCCAGCAGCGCGCTGCTGTCGCTGGCCGACCCGACGTTGAGCATCGGCCTGAGCGCCTCGCTCGTGCAGAGCCTGTTCGACGGCGGCCGGCGCCGCCGCCAGGTCGAGCTCGGCGAGTCGCAGCGCCGCGCGCTGCTCGAGACCTACCGCGCGGCGATCCACACCGCGCTCAAGGAGGTCGAGGACGCACTCGGCAATGCCGTCCAGGCACGCGAGCAGGAGCAGGCGCAACGCGAGATCCGCGACGAGGCCACGCGCGCGCTCGCGCTGGCCGAGCAGCGCTACCGCGCCGGCGCCGACGAGCTCAGCACCGTGCTCGACGCGCAGCGCACGCTGTTCGCCGCCGAGGACCAGCTCGCGCAGCAGCGGCTGGCCCGGCTGGTGGCGGCGCTCGAGCTGTTCAAGTCGCTCGGCGGCGGCTGGCACAAGAGCGGTTCCTCGCAGCCGGCCTGAGGGGCAACGCCACGACCGGCGCGAGCGTCGCGCTGCACGCAGCGGTCGAGCAGGGCGGCCGTGATCCACGGTTGACAAATATTAATGCGAATGATTAGCATCTGCGTTTGACGCGATCGGCTGTCCGGTCAGCGTCGGACAGCCATCTGCTTCTCCTCCTTTCGTGGGCGAGCTGCTGCAGAAAGCCAGCCTCCACACCGCCCCCTTCCCCCTCGAGGAGAGAGTTCCGATGGCCTACATCCAGGCGCGCAAGCACGCCCAACCCGCGCGACGCAGCGCATCGGCCGCCACCGCATTCGCGGCGCTGGCCTTCCCCGCGGCCGTTCAGGCCCAGCCGCTCGCCGAGCCGGCGGCACCGGCGTCCACCAGCGCCCAGGTGCTGCCCGAGATCAAGGCGCGCGGCGGCGACGAGGGCCTCAAGGCCGACGTCTCGGCCTCGCCGAAGTTCACGCAGCCGCTGGTCGACACGCCGCAGACCATCGCGGTGATCAAGCGCGAGGTGCTGCAGCAGCAGGGCGCGACGTCGCTGAGCGAGGCGCTGCGCAACACCCCCGGCATCACGATGCAGATGGGCGAGAACGGCAACTCGCAGACCGGCGACGCGATCTTCATGCGCGGCTTCGACACCTCGGGCAGCATCTTCGTCGACGGCGTGCGCGACGTTGGCAGCGTCTCGCGCGACACCTTCAACCTCGAGCAGGTCGAGGTGGTCAAGGGCCCGTCGGGCTCGGACAACGGCCGTGGCGCCTCCTCGGGCTATGTGAACCTGATCAGCAAGTCGCCGC
Organism: Methylibium sp.; assembly: GCA_035553715.1. Classification (GTDB taxonomy): domain Bacteria; phylum Pseudomonadota; class Gammaproteobacteria; order Burkholderiales; family Burkholderiaceae_C; genus Methylibium. Next base: position 18,485 of record DATMJX010000175.1, on the reverse strand, counting down.
AGCGCAATGACTTCGGCAGCGCCAGCCTGAGCGCCGGCACCGACCAGCGCCAGCGCGCGACGCTGGACCTGAACCGCTCGCTCGAGGACGCGATCCCTGGCGCCGCGCTGCGCCTGAACCTGGTCGCGCAGGACTACGGCACGCCGGGCCGCGACCAGGTCAAGACCGAGCGCTGGGGCATCGCCCCCTCGCTGGCCTTCGGCCTGGGCACGCCGACACGCACCGTGCTGAGCTACCTGCACATGCGCCACGACAACCGCCCCGACGGCGGCGTGTCGACCTTCGGCAAGCGCGGCTACCTCTACGGCTCGCTGCTCGCCGGACCGGCGGTCGACTCGAGCAACTACTACGGCGCGCGCGGCGATCATGACGACGTCACGGTCGACCAGTTCACGCTGCGCTTCGAGCACGACTTCGCGCCCGGCACGACGCTGCGCAACACCACCCGCGTCGGCCACACCGACCAGACGCTGCTGGTCACCGGCGTCAACGCGGTCACGACCCCGGACGGCGACCCCTCGGGCTACACCGTCGTGCGCAGCCGCCACGGCAAGCGCCAGAGCAACGACATCCTGACCAACCAGACCAACCTGAACACCGAATTCAAGACCGGCTTCGTCGAGCACACGCTGTCGACCGGCATCGAGTTCATCTACGAGCGCCAGCGCACCGAGACGCCGCAGACGCTGACCAACACGGTCTACCCGGTCGATCTGCGCCAGCCGGTCGCCAATCTCTACGACCCGAGCCTCGACGACATCTTCCTGACGCCGCCCTACAAGGGCGCCTACACCCGCGGCAGCACGGCCAGCGCGGCGCTCTACGCCTTCGACACGCTGAAGCTGTCGCAGCAGTGGCTGCTCAACGGCGGCGTGCGCTGGGAGCGCTTCCACACCGAGACCAACAGCGCCACCTTCACCGCGGCGACCGCGAGCACGGCGGAGACGCTGGTGCAGAACCCGCAGCTGACGATGAGCGACACGCTCGTCAGCTGGAAGTTCGGCGCGGTCTACAAGCCGGCCGCCAACGGCAGCGTCTACGCCAGCGTCTCCAACGCCTACCTGCCACCGGCCGGCAACAACTTCACGCTGGCCACCACCGCCAACAGCGCGAACCGCCCCGACCTGGACCCGCAGGAGGGCCGCAACATCGAGCTCGGCACCAAGTGGGACCTGCTCGACGGCAAGCTCGCCGCGACCGCGGCCATCTACCGCAGCGAGAACAAGAAGGAGCTGGTGTCCGACGGCGCCGCCTCGCCCACCTACGCGCAGATCGGCAAGCGCCGCGTCGACGGCGCCGAGCTGGGCCTGGTCGGCCAGCTCATGCCCGCCCTCACCGTCAGCGCCGGCCTGTCCTACATGGACTCGGAGATCGTTCGCGGCGTGCCCGCCGGCAGCAGCACGAACCAGGGCGGCGTCATCGTCTTCACGCCGAAGTGGACCTTCAGTTCCTGGGCCAGCTACAAGCTGCCGATGGGCCTGACGATCGGCGGCGGTGCACGCTACGTCGACACGATGGCGCGCAGCAGCAACCTGACGACGACCAGCAACCTGCTGGAGACGCCGGACTACTGGGTCGTCGACGCGATGGTCGGCTACGAGCTGAGCAAGAACCTCTCGCTGCAGCTCAACGTCTACAACCTGTTCGACCGCGAGTACATCGCCGCGATCAACAACGGCGGCTCGCGCTACGTGCCGGGCGCCGAGCGCAATGCGCTGCTGAGCGCGAACCTCAGCTTCTGAGCGCGCCCCCCGTGCGCACCCCGGTCTGCCGGGGTGCGACACGGCCCTGCCTCTCCACGGAGAGGCTTTTCCCTTTCGAGGAGGTCCTGACCATGATGCTGCACGTGCCCGAGGTGCTGACGCGCGAGCAGGTCGCGGCGATCCGCACCCGCCTGGACACCGCCGACTGGATCGACGGCCGCGAGACCGCCGGCCCGCAGGGTGCGCAGGTCAAGCGCAACCGCCAGCTGCCCGAGCTGTCGGCGCTGGGCCGCGAACTCGGCGAGACCGTGCTGACGGCGGTGCTCGCGCACCCGCTGTTCCAGTCGGCCGCGCTGCCGCTGCGCTGCGTGCCGCCGCTGTTCAACCGCTATGAGGGCGGCGGGCACTACGGCCTGCATGTCGACGGCGCGATCCGCTCGGTGCCGGGCACGAGCCTGCGGCTGCGCACCGACCTCTCGAGCACGCTGTTCCTCTGCGAGCCCGAGGACTACGACGGCGGCGAGCTGACCGTCGTCGACACCTATGGCACCCACGAGGTCAAGCTGCCGGCCGGCGACCTGATCCTCTACCCCTCGTCGAGCCTGCACCGCGTCGAGCCGGTCACGCGCGGCGCGCGCGTGTGCTCGTTCTTCTGGACCCAGAGCCTGGTGCGCGACGATGCGCAGCGCTCCTTGCTGCATGCGCTCGACCAGGACGTGCAGAAGCTGCGCGCGCGCCTCGGCGACTGCGCGGAAGTGCTGAGCCTGACCGGCCACTATCACAACCTGCTGCGGCAGTGGGCCGAGGTCTGAGGCGGCCGGAGCGAGATCCGTCCAGCAGGGCGCCCTGCTTCGCTCATGTCCCCCGCCGCCGGCCTGACCCAGCGCCGCCGGTGGTGTTGGACGGCCGGCCCCGCCCGGTCGCGGCCCAGGGCGTCGGGGGCTGGCGGAGCGAAGTCACGGAGGAGACCCGGGCGCAGACCGGGTCGGGGGGACATGAGCGCAGGCGCCCCCCCGATGACCTGGGCCGGCCTTCGACGCCCCTGTGACGGCAAGGACAGACACCGGTCCGTGCGAGCGCTCAGTACACGTCGCGCCGCAGCCGCCCCGCCTCGGCCAGGTGCTCGAGCGCTGATCGGCCCAGCAGCTCGGCCAGCGCCGCATCGACGCCGGTGGCCATGCCCTGCAGGCTGCCGCAGACGTAGATCGCCGCGCCGCGCGCGACCCAGTCGCGCAGCCGCTCGGCCTGCTCGCGCAGCACATGCTGGACGTAGCGCCGCTCGGCGTGGTCGCGCGAATACACCCAGTCGATGCGCTCGAGCAGACCGGCGCGCTGCCAGCCCTCGATCTCCTCGCGGTGCAGGCCGTCGCGGGCCGCCTGGCGCTCGCCGAACAGCAGCCAGTTGTCGCCGCGGCCGGCGGCGACGCGCGCCTTCAGCAGCGCGCGCAGCCCGGCCAGGCCGGTGCCATTGCCGATCAGCAGTAGCGGCCGCTCGGCGTTCTCGCCGAGCCGGAAGCCCGCATGGGCGCGCAAGCGCAGCCGCACCTCGCCGCCCGGCGCGGCGCCGTCGGTCAGCCAGCCCGACGCGAGGCCGAGCGCCCCGTCCGCACCGCGCTGCTGGCGCACCAGCAGGTGCAGCGCGCCGTCGGCCGGCAACGAGGCGATCGAGTAGTCGCGCGGCCGCCCCTCGGCGCCCGGGGTCTGCACCTGCACCAGGTCGCCGGCCTGCCAGTCGGGCAGCGCCACGCCGGGCGGCGGGACCAGCTCGATGTGGAAGCACGGCCCGCCGGTGCTGCCCGGGTTCAGCAGGCGGCGCTGGCGCAGCCGCCAGGGCGCGAAGCCAGGCGCCTCGGCCCAGCCGGCCAGCTCGCGTCCGGCCAGGTGGGCGAGCTCGCGCTGCCAGCGCGCCAGCGCGGCCGGGTCCTCGCGGTCGACCTCGATGCGCTCGAACAGGGGCGCGGCGGCCCGCGTGCGCAGCCAGTCGTCGAGCACGCGGCCGAAGCCGCAGAAGCGCTGGTAGCCGCGATCGCCGAGCGCCAGCACGCCGTAGCGCAGGCCCTCGAGCGCGGGGGCGGCGGCCATCACGCGGCGCGCGAAGGGCGCGGCGGCGTCGGGCGGGTCGCCCTCGCCGTAGGTGCTGACGATGAAGAGCGCACGCGCCGCACCGCGCAGCTCCTCGGCACCGAGCTGCGCCAGGCTGGCGATGCGCGCCGGCACACCGGCGCCGTGCAGCGCGCGCGCGGTCTGCCAGGCCAGGCGCTCGGCGACGCCGGTCTGGCTGGCGTGCAGCACCAGCCACGGCGGTGTCGCGGCGCCGGCCGCCGGCGCCAGCGCCGCGGCGGCGCGCGCGGCCTCGGCGCGGCGCGCGCGCACGCCGCGCCAGATGCCGGCGCACAGGCCGAGGTAGGCGCACAGCACGCCGGCCGCGGCGAGCGCGCGCAGGCCCTCGTCGGCCGTCGTCATGGCGGCACCTTGCCCGCGCGGGTCGCATCCGGCCCGGCGCGATCCGGCGCCGCGGCGCGTGGCGACGACACCCCACCCGCCGGATGCGCCACGGCAGCGCTCATGCGAGCAGCTCCGCGAAGGACTCGGTCAGCCGCGCCTCGAGGCCCTCGGCGCCGCGGCGCAGGAACAGCGCCGCGAGGCCGTGGCGCTCGGCGTAGGCCCAGCCGGCCTCGGGGCCGAGCACGGTCAGCGCGGTCGCCAGCGCGTCGGCGCGCATGCACTCGGCATGCACGACGCTGACCGAGGCCAGACCGTTGCACACCGGCCAGCCGCTGCGCGGGTCGAGGGTGTGCGAGTAGTCGGTGCCGTCGGCGCGGTAGCGGCGGAAGTCGTCGCCCGAGGTCGCGATCGCGCGGCCGCCCAGCGCCAGCACCGGGCCGGCGCCGTCGGCGAACCCGGGCAGCTGGACCGCGACCTGCCAGGGCCGCCCGTCGGGCCGCCGGCCCAGGCCGTAGAGCTCGCCGCCGACCTCGACCAGCGCCTGCTCGCAGCCCAGGTCGCGCAGCGCCTGCACCACCGCGTCGACCGCATGGCCCTTGGCGATGCCCGACAGGTCGAGCGCGCAGCCGCCGGGCTGCTGCACGCGCCGGAAGGCCGCGTCGATCGCGATGCGGCGCCAGCCGATGCGCGCGCGTGCCGCCGCCAGCGCCGCCGCAGCCGGCACGTCGCCGCGCGCCGGCGCCGGACCGAAGCCCCACAGGTCGACCGCCGGCGCGACGCTGGGGTCGAAGGCGCCGTCGCTGTCATGCGCCAGCTCGAGCGCGCAGCGCAGCACCGTGAAGAAGGGCTCGGGCAGGGTCTGCCAGGCGCCCGGGGCGGCGCGGTTGTAGCGGCTGAGGTCCGAGTCCGCTTCCCACGGGCTCATCTGCGCGACCACCCGCTCGAGCGCGGCCTCGACGGCGGCGCGCAGCGCGGCACGCGGCGGTGCGAGCCGCGCGCTCGCGAACCAGTACTTGACGCTCCAGTGCGTGCCCATCGTCGGGCCGCCGAGCTCCTGCAGCGCCGGCCGTGGCGGCGCGCTCGCGACACGGTAGGCCAGCGTCGCCGGCACGGCGTAGGACGGGAGGGGGCTCACCGAGGCCCCCTCGCGCGGCGTGCGGTCCCGCCACGCGGGGCGGAGCGCTCCTTGCGGAGCGGCCGTGCGGGAGCGCTCATGCCGCGCCGCCGTGGCTCACTGCGACAGCACCTCGAGCACCGCCGCGTAGACCACGCGGCGCTCCTTGGCCTGCTTGAGCGTGGTGCGCTCGTCGCGCAGGCTGACCTCGAGGCGGTACAGCCCCGGCTGCGGCCAGGTGATCGTGACCCGGCCCTGCGCATCGGTCGTCAGCGCCAGCTCGCCGAGCTTGTCGCGAAAGCGCGTGCCGCCGGCGATCACCTCGACCTCGAGCCCGGCCGCCGGCTGGCCGTCGAGCTGGAAGGCGAAGGTCGCGGCCTCGCCGGCGAACAGGTCGTTCGGGTGGGTGACGGGCACCAGCTCCAGGCCGCGGCCGACCGGGCGCAGCGTGCTGGGCTTGCCGACCGTCACGAAGGTCTCGAGCCGGCTCACGGCCTCGCTGACGGTCAGCTCGGCGGCATCGGCGGGCACCTCCTTCGCGAAGGCCTCGGCCGTGCCGCGGAAGCCCTTGGGCTGGCCGGCGGCGTCCTTGTAGCGCGCGGTGACGCCAGCGCTCGCGCTGGCGATGCGGTAGGTGCCGGGCTGGCTCAGGTTCAGGTCGAAGACACTGCGCAGCTTGCCGACCAGCAGGTTCTCGGGCGCCAGCGCGCTGCCGTCGGGCGCGGTCACCGCCAGGCCCTCGAGGCGCAGCGGCGCGTGGTTGAAATAGAACAGGTCGTTGCCGACGGCGCCGTCGACCGTGACCCATTGCGGCTTCGACAGCACGGTCGAGGAGGGCACGAGGAAGCTGCTGTGCGCGCGCGCGGCCGGTGCGGCCAGGCCGAAGGCGAGCGCGGTGGTGGCGAGCAGCGTGGAGGCAAGGCGGGGCATGGGCATCTCCTGGAGGAAGGTCAGGGCTTGAGCTCGAGGAGGAAGGTCAGGGCTTGAGCTCGAGCGTGACGCCGCCGAGCTCGCTCTTGCCCTGCACGGTCAGCTGCTGCGCCTGCGCCGGCGGCCACTGGAAGGGGATCGAGACCAGCTCGCGCCCACCCGACTCGCGCGCCGCCTCGACGACCAGCCGGTAGGCGCCGGCCGGCAGCTTCGCGGCGACCTCGTTGTGGCCCTGGCGGTGCTGGCCGGCCGGGCGCGTCGCGCTGCTCAGGCCGTCGACCGGCAGGCTCAGCTCGCGGCCGCTGCGGCGCCACCACTGGCGCAGGTCCTTCAGCCACTTCGTGCCCTCGCCGTCCTTCTTCGCGGTGGCGTACCAGACCGACAGGTTGGCGGCCAGCCCCTGGTCGGCGCGCTCGATCCAGGCCGCGACATAGGGGCGGTGGTACTCGGCGACGGTGAGGCGCGGCACCTCGATGCCGACCGCCAGCTCGGCCGCGGCCGCCGGCAGCCCGAGGGCCGCCGCGCCGAGCGCGATGGAGTAACGCAGATGCATGGCAGGACCTTCCTCGTCGTCAGTGGATGAACAGCAGCGCGAGCAGCAGCGGCAGCACGAGGCCCAGGCCGACCAGCGGCCAGGTGCCGGGGCGGCGCTGCGCGTGCAGCTTCAGGATCAGCAGCCCGGTCAGCGAGAACACCAGGCAGGCGAGCGCGAACAGGTCGATGAACCAGGACCAGGCGAGCCCGGCATGGCGACCCTTGTGCAGGTCATTGAGGTAGGAGATCCAGCCGCGGTCGCTGCGCTCGTACTCGACCGCGCCGCTGGCGCGGTCGATGCGCAGCCAGGCATCGCCGCCGGGGCGCGGCAGCGAGACGTAGAGCTCCTCCTCGGACCACTCGGCCGGACGGCCCTCGAGCTCGATGGCGAGCTCGCGGCCGAGCCAGTCGGCCAGCGCGACTGGCAGCGGGGCCGTCGGCGCGGTGGCGACCGCGTCCCCCAGCGCCGCGTGCAGCGCGGCAGGCAGCTGGACGCTGCGCGTCGCCACCTGCGGCCGGCTCTCGATCTGCGCCGCGTGGTTCAGTGTGATCCCGGTCGCGCTGAACAGCAGCATGCCGAACAGGCAGACGGCCGAGCTGATCCAGTGCCACTGGTGCAGCGTCTTCAGCCAGTGGGCGCGCGGGGCAGGCTCGGTGGGGGGCATCGGTGCGGTGGCGTGACCGCGGGGAGCGCCGGCACGACGCGGTGGACACCACCGCCACGACGGGCACCCCGGGCAAGGGCGCCAGTGTAATCACTAATGCGAATCACTATCGTTTACGGTTGGTAAAGTTGCCCCGCGAGGCCCGGGGGGCGCGCCAGCGCCCGGCGGGATTGCACCGGCCCGACCACCACGGGCCGTCGAGGCGGACGCCGAGGGCCTGCGCCTGCGGCGGCGGTCGCCTGCTGCCCCCCGAGCGGCACGCCGCGGGCCGGCGCTTGGGGCGCGGGCCCGGCGTCGCCGACGCTCAGGCCCGATCGAGCAGCATCGCGTCGCCGTAGCTGAAGAAGCGGTAGCGCTCTTGCACCGCATGCGCATACAGCGCGCGGATGCGCTCGAAGCCGGCGAAGGCGCTGACCAGCATCAGCAAGGTGCTCTTCGGCAGGTGGAAGTTGGTCACCAGCGTGTCGACGACGCGGAACTCGAAGCCGGGGGTGATGAAGATGTCGGTTTCACGCGCGCCGGCCTCGAGCCGCCCGCCGCTGGCCGCCGACTCGAGCGCCCGCAACGTCGTCGTGCCGACGGCGACGATGCGGCCGCCGGCCGCGCGGGTGCGCGCGATCGCGTCGACCGTCGCGGCCGGCACCTCGAACCACTCGCTGTGCATGCGGTGCTCGGCGATCGACTCGACGCGCACCGGCTGGAAGGTGCCGGCGCCGACATGCAGCGTCACGCCGGCCCGCCCGATCCCGCGCGCCTCGAGGGCCGCCAGCAAGGGCTCGTCGAAATGCAGCGCCGCGGTGGGCGCCGCGACCGCGCCGGGGCTGCGCGCGAACACCGTCTGGTAGCGCCGCTCGTCGTCGGCCTCGTCGGCATGCGTGATGTAGGGCGGCAGCGGCACATGGCCGTGCGCGGCCAGCAGCGCGAAGGGGTCGGACGGGAAGCGCAGGTGGAAGAGGGCCGCCTCGGGACCGCAGCGACCCAGCACCTCGGCGTCGAAGGCCTCGGCAAAGCGCACGCGCGCACCGGGCTTCGGCGACTTGCTCGCGCGCAGGTGCGCCCAGACCTCGGTCGTGCCGGGCAGCACGCGCTCGACCAGCGCCTCGACCGCGCCGCCGCTGGCCTTGCGGCCATACAGCCGCGCCTTGATGACGCGGGTGTCGTTGAACACCAGCAGGTCCCCGGGCGCGAGCAGCGCGGGCAGCTCGCGGAACACGCGGTCGATGGGCGCGTCGCCACGGCCGTCGAGCAGCCGCGAGGCGCTGCGCTCGGCGGCGGGATGCTGGGCGATCAGCTCGGGCGGGAGCGCGAAATCGAAGTCGGAGACGAGGTGCATCGAGGCTGGACCGGCCTGACGGGGAGGGCGGCGGAGACGGGCGGCAGAATTGTTCCATGCCCGACGCCGCTGCCGCGAAGCCCAAGTCCGCGCCGCAGCGCGCGCTCGAGAAGCTGGGCCTCGTGCGCGACATCGACCTCGCGCTGCACCTGCCGCTGCGCTACGAGGACGAGACCCGCATCACCCCGCTGCAGCTGGCGCGCGAGGGCGAGGCCGTGCAGGTCGAGGGCATCGTGAGCGACTGCCGCGTCGAGTTCCGCCCGCGCCGCCAGCTCGTCGCGCGGCTCGACGACGGCACGGGCGAGCTGGTGCTGCGCTTCCTGCACTTCTACCCCTCGCACCAGAAGGCGCTTGCCGTCGGCACGCGGGTGCGGGTGCGCGGCGAGCTGCGCGGGGGCTTCCTCGGCCGCGAGATGGTGCATCCGGCGTTCAAGGCCGTCAGCGACACCACGCCGCTGGCCGACGCGCTGACGCCGGTCTACCCGACGAGCGCGCAGCTGCCCCAGCCCTACCTGCGCAAGGCGGTCGCGGCCGCGCTCGCGCGCGCCCCGCTCGACGAGCTGCTGCCGCCCGGCAGCGTGCCGACGGACCTGCCGACGCTGAGGGAGGCGCTGCGCTTCCTGCACCATCCCGCGCCCGGCGTGCCGCTGGCGACGCTGGAGGACCGCAGCCACCCAGCCTGGCAGCGGCTGAAGTTCGACGAGCTGCTGGCGCAGCAGCTCTCGCAGCTGCAGGCGCAGCACGAGCGCGCCCGGTTGCGCGCGCCGGCGCTGCACGCGCCGCGCGGCGGCCTGCACGAGCGCCTGCTCGCGGCACTGCCCTTCCAGCTGACCGCGGCCCAGCACCGCGTCGCCGAGGAGATCGCGCGCGACCTCGCGGTCGCACGGCCGATGCACCGGCTGCTGCAGGGCGACGTGGGCTCGGGCAAGACCGTCGTCGCCGCGCTCGCGGCCGCGGTCGCGATCGACGCCGGCTGGCAATGCGCGCTGATGGCGCCGACCGAGATCCTGGCCGAACAGCACTTCCGCAAGCTGGTCGGCTGGCTGGAGCCGCTCGGGGTCGGCGTGGCCTGGCTCACCGGCAGCCGCAAGGGCAAGGCGCGCGCGCGGCAGCTCGAGCGCATCGCCTCGGGCGAGGCCGGGCTGGTGGTCGGCACGCACGCGGTGATCCAGGACGACGTGGCCTTCGCGAAACTGGGGCTGGCGATCGTCGACGAGCAGCACCGCTTCGGCGTCGCGCAGCGGCTGCAGCTGCGGCGCAAGCTCGAATCGGCGGCGCTGGAGCCGCACCTGCTGATGATGAGCGCGACGCCGATCCCGCGCACGCTCGCGATGAGCTACTTCGCCGACCTCGACGTCAGCACGATCGACGAGCTGCCGCCCGGCCGCTCCCCCATCGTCACCAAGCTCTTCGCCGACAGCAAGCGCGACGACGTGATCGCCAGGATCCGCGACGAGGTGGCCAAGGGCCGGCAGGTCTACTGGGTCTGCCCGCTGGTCGAGGAGAGCGAGCACCTGGACCTGCAGAACGCCACCGCCACGCACGCGCAGCTGAGCGAGGCGCTGCCCGGCACGATGGTCGGCCTGCTGCACGGGCGCATGGCGGCGGCCGAGAAGGCGGCGGTGATGTCGCTGTTCGCGGGCGGCCAGATGGCGGTGCTGGTCGCCACCACGGTGATCGAGGTCGGCGTCGACGTGCCGAACGCGAGCCTGATGGTCGTCGAGCATGCCGAGCGCTTCGGCCTCGCGCAGCTGCACCAGCTGCGCGGGCGCGTCGGCCGCGGCGCGGTCGCCAGCGTCTGCGTGCTGCTCTACACCGCGCCCTTGTCCGAGACCGGCAAGGCGCGGCTGAAGGCGATGGCCGAGACCACCGACGGCTTCGAGATCGCGCGCCGCGACCTGGAGATCCGCGGCCCCGGCGAGTTCATGGGCGCGCGCCAGAGCGGCGACGCGCTGCTGCGCTTCGCCGACCTCGCGACCGACGCGCCGCTGCTGGAGACCGCCCGGGCGCTGGCGCCCGGCCTGCTGGCCGCGCACCCCGGGGCGGCACGCGCGCACGTGGCGCGCTGGCTGGGCAGCCGCGCCGAGTTCCTCAAAGCCTGACAGCGCGCCCGCCAACGGCCGAGCGATCCGCTCGGCGCGCTGGGCAGCCCCAACATAGCCGTGCACAATCGTCCGGGGAGGCTTCATCGCCGGCATTTCATCCATGACCCTCACCGAGCTGCGCTACATCGTCGCCGTCGCCCGCGAGCGCCATTTCGGCCGCGCCGCGGAGGCCTGCTTCGTGTCGCAACCGACGCTGTCGGTGGCGATCAAGAAGCTCGAGGAGGAACTCGACGTCAAGATCTTCGAGCGCGGCAGCAGCGAGGTCTCGGTCACGCCGCTGGGCGAGGAGATCGTGCGGCAGGCGCAGGCGGTGATCGAGCAGGCGCAGTCGATCAAGGAGATCGCCAAGCGGGGCAAGGACCCGCTGGCCGGGCCGCTGCGCCTGGGCATCATCTACACGATCGGGCCCTACCTGCTGCCCGAGCTGGTGCGCCACGCGATCGAGATGTTCCCGCAGATGCCGCTGGTGCTGCAGGAGAACTTCACCGCGAAGCTGCTCGAGATGCTGCGCACCGGCGAGCTCGACGCGGCCATCATGGCCGAGCCCTTCCCGGACACCGGGCTCGCGATCGCGCCGCTCTACGACGAACCCTTCATGGTCGCCACGCCCGCCAACCACCCGCTGGCCCAGCGCGAGCACATCGCCGCCGAGGCGCTGAAGCAGGAGACCATGCTGCTGCTCGGCACCGGGCACTGCTTCCGCGACCACGTGCTCGAGGTCTGCCCCGAGTACGCGCGCTTCTCGAGCAATGCCGAGGGCATCCGCAAGAGCTTCGAGGGCAGCTCGCTCGAGACCATCAAGCACATGGTGGCCTCGGGCATGGGCATCACCGTCGTGCCGCAGCTCAGCGTGCCGCGCGAGCCCTCGCCGCACCTGCGCTTCATCCCCTTCAGCGATCCGGTGCCGACGCGCCGCGTCGTGCTCGCGTGGCGGCGCACCTACACGCGCTACGAGGCCATCGCCGCGGTGCGCAACGCCGTCTACGCCTGCAAGCTCGCGGGCGTCACGCGGCTGTCCTGACGCGCGCGGGCCCCTCGGGGCGGCGGGGCCCGGCCGGACCCCGCCGCCGCCTGGCGCTCAGGCCAGGTCGTAGCGGTCCAGGTTCATCACCTTGGTCCAAGCGGCGACGAAGTCCGCGACGAACTGGGCCTGCGCATCGCTCGCGGCGTAGACCTCCGAGAGCGCCCGCAGCTGCGAGTTCGAGCCGAAGACCAGGTCGGCGACGGTGCCCGTCCACTTGAGCGCGCCGCTGTGGCGGTCGCGGCCCTCCAGCACGCCCTCGGTCGCCGACTTCTGCCACGCGGTGCGCATGTCGAGCAGGTTCACGAAGAAGTCGTTGCTCAGTGTCCCCGGGCGGTGCGTGAACACGCCATGCGGCGTGCCGCCGGCGTTGGCGCCGAGCACGCGCAGGCCGCCGACCAGCACCGTCATCTCGGGCGCCGTCAGCGTCAGCAGCTGGGCCTTGTCGACCAGCAGCTCCGCCGCCGCGCCCTCGAGGCCCGCGGCGCTGTAGTTGCGGAAGCCGTCGGCGCGCGGCTCGAGCACGGCAAAGGACTCGACATCGGTCTGCGCCTGCGTGGCATCGGTGCGCCCCGGCGCGAACGGCACGGTGACGTCGTGACCGGCCTTCTTCGCTGCGGCCTCGATGGCCGCGCCCCCTGCCAGCACGATCAGGTCGGCCAGCGAGATCTTGCGCCCGCCGGGCTGCGCGGCATTGAACGCGCGCTGCAGGTCCTCGAGCGTCGCGAGCACCCGGGCCAGCTGGGCCGGCTGGTTGACCGTCCAGTCCTTCTGCGGCGCGAGGCGGATGCGCGCGCCGTTGGCGCCGCCGCGCTTGTCGCTGCCGCGGAAGGTCGCGGCCGACGCCCAGGCGGTGCCCACCAGCTCGGCGATGGACAGGCCCGAGCCCAGCACCTGGGCCTTGAGCGCGGCAACGTCCTGCTCGTTCACCAGCGGATGGTCCACCGCGGGCACCGGGTCCTGCCAGAGCAGTTCTTCCTGCGGCACCAGCTTGCCGAGGTAGCGCGCGCGCGGTCCCATGTCACGGTGCGTCAGCTTGAACCAGGCGCGCGCGAAGGCGTCGGCGAAGGCTGCCGGGTCCTGGTGGAAGCGGCGCGAGATCTTCTCGTAGGCCGGGTCGAAGCGCAGCGACAGGTCGGCCGTGGTCATCATCGGTGGGTGCTTCTTCGACGGGTCGTGCGCGTCGGGGATCAGGTGCTCGGGCTTGCAGTTCTTGGGCGTCCACTGGTGGGCGCCGGCCGGGCTCTTGGTCAGCTCCCATTCATAGCCGAACAGCATGTCGAAGTAGCCCATGTCCCACTTCGTCGGGTTGGGCTTCCAGGCGCCTTCGATGCCGCTGGTGATGGTGTCACCGCCCTTGCCGCTGCCGAACTTGTTGGTCCAGCCGAAGCCCTGCTCCTCGATCGACGCGCCCTCGGGCTCGGGGCCGCAATTGGAGTCGGGTGCCGCACCGTGGGCCTTGCCGAAGGTGTGACCGCCGGCGACCAGCGCGACGGTCTCCTCGTCGTTCATCGCCATGCGGCCGAAGGTCTCGCGCACGTCGCGGCCCGAGGCCACCGGGTCGGGGTGGCCGTCCGGGCCCTGCGGGTTCACGTAGATCAGGCCCATCTGCACCGCGCCGAGCGGATTGGCGAGCACGCGCTCGCCGGCGTAGCGGCTGTTCGGCTCGCTGCTCGTGGCGAGCCACTTCATCTCGGTGCCCCAGTTGATGTCGGCTTCCGGCTCCCAGATGTCGGGGCGGCCGCCGCCGAAGCCGAAGGTCTTGAAGCCCATCGACTCGAGCGCGACGTTGCCGGCCAGCACCAGCAGGTCGGCCCACGAGAGCTTCCTGCCGTACTTCTGCTTGATCGGCCACAGCAGGCGGCGCGCCTTGTCGAGGTTGCCGTTGTCGGGCCAGCTGTTCAGCGGCGCGAAGCGCTGGTTGCCGGTGCCGGCGCCGCCGCGACCGTCGGCGATGCGGTAGGTGCCGGCGGCATGCCAGGTCATGCGGATGAACAGGCCGCCGTAGTGGCCCCAGTCGGCCGGCCACCAGTCCTGCGAGTCCGTCATCAGCGCGCGCAGGTCACGGACCACGGCATCGAGGTCGAGGCTCTTGAAGGCCTGGGCGTAGTCGAAGTCCGCGCCCAGCGGATTGGACTCCGCGGAATGCTGGTGCAGGATGGCGAGGTTGAGCTGGTTCGGCCACCAGTCGCGGTTGCCACGGCCGCCGGCGGCCATGGTGAGGGTGCGGGCCCCGCTCGAGAACGGGCACTTCGCTTCGTTGGACATGCGTGTCTCCTGTGGTGGATCGCCATCGTTAGCGCCGACGCAGTCTAGGAGTCGGGCCATGGGCGATCAACGCAACCCCGCCAATGGCGCCCATAGCCTGCCCGGACGCACGCCCCCCGCCGGCCTGCACCACTGGCGCGGCTTCGCTAAAGTCGGCGGTCGCACCGACCCTCAAGGAGTTCCGTCCATGGCCAAGCACAAGACCGGCACGCCCCCCATCAGCATCGGCATCTCGGAGAAGGACCGCGCGGCGATCGCCAAGGGCCTGAACGCCCTGCTCGCCGACACCTACACGCTCTACCTGACGACCCACAACTTCCACTGGAACGTCACGGGCCCGATGTTCAACACCCTGCACACCATGTTCATGGCGCAGTACACCGAGCTGTGGAACGCGGTCGACCCGATCGCCGAGCGCATCCGCGCGCTCGGCTTCCCGGCCGCCGGCAGCTACGGCCAGTTCGGCCGGCTCAGCTCGCTGAAGGATGCGCCGGCCACGCCGCCCAAGGCGTTGGAGATGGTGCGCATCCTGGTCGAGGGCCACGAGGCCGTCGCGCGCACCGCGCGCGGCGTGTTCGCCGCGGCCAGCAAGGCGGACGACCAGCCGACCGCCGACCTGCTGACCCAGCGCCTGGACATCCACGAGAAGACCGCCTGGATGCTGCGCAGCCTGCTCGACGACTGAGGCGCGCGCTAAGCTCGCGGCCGTGACGACCTCCTCCACGCCGGCACACGCCCCGGACTCGCGCCTCGCGCTCTACCTGCAGCTGATCCGCTGGGACCGCCCGGCCGGCTGGCTGCTGCTGCTGTGGCCGACGCTGGCGGCGCTGTGGCTCGCGGCCGGCGGCTTCCCCGGCTGGCATCTGCTGACGGTGTTCGTGCTCGGCACGGTGCTGATGCGCAGCGCCGGCTGCTGCATCAACGACGTCGCCGACCGCGAGTTCGACCGCCACGTGAAGCGCACCGCCGAGCGCCCGGTCACCGCCGGGCGGCTCGGCGCCGGCGAGGCGCTCGCGCTCGGCGCCGCGCTGGCCTTCGCGGCCTTCTTGCTGGTGCTGACGACCAATGCGACGACGGTCGCGCTGTCGGTGCCGGCGCTCGCGGTCGCGATCGCCTACCCCTACGCGAAGCGCGTCGTCGCGATGCCGCAGGCGGTGCTCGGCGTCGCGTTCAGCTTCGGCATCCCGATGGCCTGGAGCGCGGTGCACGGCGGTGCCGACTGGGATGCCGAGGCACTGAGCGATGCGGTACCGCCGTGGGCCTGGGGGCTGATGCTCGGCAACCTGTTCTGGGTGCTGGCCTACGACACCGAGTACGCGATGGTCGATCGCGACGACGACCTGAAGATCGGCATCCGCACCTCGGCGATCACGCTCGGCCGCTACGACGTCGCCGGGGTGATGGGCTTCTACGGCATCTACCTCGGCAGCTGGGGCCTGCTCGGCTTCGCGCATGGCCTGGGCAGGCTCTTCGCGGCCGGCCTGGCGATCGCCGCGGCGCAGGCGCTATGGCACTGGGTGCTGATCCGCGGGCGCCGCCGCGAGGGCTGCTTCCGCGCCTTCCGGCTCAACCACTGGGTCGGCTTCGCGCTGTTCGCCGGCATCGCGCTCGAGTTCGCCCGGCGCGGCTGAGCGGCGCGCCGGCGGCATACTCGCCGGCACAACCAAGGGGGATGGACATGCTTGCAATCGCCGGGGGGCTGCTGCTTGCACTGGGCGTGCTGTGCGGTGCGCTGCTGGTCGCCGCGGCGCTCGGCCTGGGCCAGGTGCAGGCCGGCGCGATGCTGTGGCTGCTGTTCCCGCTGTTCAGCGTGGCGGGCTATGCGCTGTTCGTTGTCGGCGCGGCCCCGCTGACGATCCGCCGGCTGTCCGGTCTGCTGTCGGGGGCGCTGATGCTGCTCGCGCTGGCGGCGGCCGTCGCCCTGGTGCTGGCCGCCGCCGCGGTGCTGACGCCGCCCGAGGGCACGCTGTCGCTGTGGTACGTGCTGGCGGTGGCCGGCGTGCTGGGAGCGCTCGGCGCCGCCACGCTGCGGCACGACCCGGCTCAGGGGTAGAGCCCGCGCTCCTGGCGCGCCATCAGGATGCGCTCGCAGGCGACCGCGAAGGTCGCGGTGCGCAGCGTGATCCGGTGGCGGTCGGCGGTGTCCCAGATCTTCTTCAGCGCATCGACCATGATCTTGTCGAGCCGCACGTTGATCTCGTCCTCGCTCCAGAAGAAGCTCGAGAAGTCCTGCACCCACTCGAAGTAGCTGACGGTCACGCCGCCGGCATTGCAGATCACGTCGGGCACGACGAGGATGCCGCGCTCGGCGAGGATGTCGTCGGCCTCGGGCACGGTCGGGCCGTTCGCGCCCTCGAGCACCAGCCTCGCGCTCACGCGCTGCGCCCGCGCCGCGCTGATCTGGCCCTCGAGCGCGGCCGGGATCAGGATGTCGCAGGGCTGCTCCCAGAAGCTTTCCGCGTCGATCGCCTCGCCGCCGGGAAAGCCGCCGATGCCGCCGTGCGCCTTGACGTAGGGCATCAGCTCGGCGAGGTCGAAACCCTGCGGGTTGACGATCGTGCCGCTGTGGTCCTGGACCGCGACGATCTTCGCGCCGGCCTGGCCGAACAGCTCGGCAGCCGCGCCGCCGACGTTGCCGAGCCCCTGCACGGCAACGCGCGCGCCGTCGAGGTTCAGGCGCAGGCGTCGTGCCGCCTCGCGGCCGGTGACGAACACACCGCGCCCGGTCGCCTTGACGCGCCCCAGCGAGCCGCCGAGGTGGATCGGCTTGCCGGTGACGACGCCGGTCGCGGTGGCGCCGGTGTTCTGCGAATAGGTGTCCATCATCCACGCCATGATCTGGGCGTTGGTGTTGACGTCGGGCGCCGGGATGTCGCGCTGCGGGCCGATGATGATGCCGATCTCGCTGGTGTAGCGGCGCGTGAGCTTCTCGAGCTCCTTCAGGCTGAGCTGCTGCGGATCGACGCGGATGCCGCCCTTGGCGCCGCCATAGGGCAGGTTGACCGCGGCGCACTTGACCGTCATCCAGGCGGCCAGCGCCATCACCTCCTCGAGCGTGACGTCGGGGTGGTAGCGCACGCCGCCCTTGCCCGGACCGCGGCTGAGGTTGTGCTGGACGCGGAAGCCCTCGAAGTGGCGCACCGTGCCGTCGTCCATCTCGATCGGCACGTCGACGATCAGCGCGCGCTTGGGCCGCTTCAGCGTCTCGACCCACTTGCCCAGCGCGCCGAGGTAGGGCACCACGCGATCGACCTGCGCGACGTAGGTGCCCCAGGGGCTGGTCGGCGAGGGCGTGACGTAGGACAGCGTCGAAGCAGGGGACGGCAGCACGGCCATGGCGATTCCTCGTGGGTCGGTGTGTTGCAGGGCCACGCGGTGGCGTGGTTGCACCCACTGTAGACGGCAGCGGCGCGGCGGGCACGCCGGCGTCATGCCGGCTTGGCATGGCGACCGCCGGCGGCCGTCATGCCGTGTCGGCTCAGCGCCCGAACTCGTCGCCCAGCTCGACCGCGCGCCGCTGCGCCGCGCGCACCGCGCGCACGATGGCCTCGCGCACGCCGTCGGCCTGCATCGAGCCCAGCGCCGCGTAGGTCGTGCCGCCCTTGGAGGTGACGCGCTCGCGCAACGTGGCCGGCGGCTCGTCGCTCTGCTCGGCCAGCGCGGTCGCGCCGGCGAAGGTGGCAAGCGCGAGCGCGCGGCCTTGCGCCTCGCTCAGTCCCATCTCGCGCGCCGCGTCGGTCAGCGCCTCGATGAACAGGAAGACATAGGCCGGGCCCGAGCCCGACAGCGCGGTGACCGCGTCAAGGTCGGCCTCCCGCTCGACCCACAGCGTCGCGCCGGTCGGCGCAAGCAGCGCCTCGACCGCGGCACGCTCGGCCGCGCCGACCTCGGGGCGCGCATACAGCCCCGCGATGCCGCGGCCGATCAGCGCCGGCGTGTTGGGCATCGCCCGCACGACGCGCACGCTGCCGGTCGCGGCGACGATCGCGTCGCTGCGGATGCCGGCCATCACGCTGAGCTGGGCCGCACCGCGCACCTGCGCCGCGCAGGGCGCCGCGGCCGCCTTGAAGAGTTGCGGCTTGACCGCCCAGACCACCAGAGAGGCTGCCGCGAGCGCCGCCGAGGCCTCGGGCAGCGCGTCGATGCCGAACTGCGTGTGCAGCCTCGCGCGCTGCTCGGCCTGCGGCTCGACGACCAGGATGCGACCCGCCGGCACGCCGCTGCGGCGCAGCCCGCCGATCAGGGCGCTGGCCATGTTGCCGCCGCCGATGAAGGCGATCGAGGTGCTCGGGGAAGGGCTGCTGCTCATGCGGCCAGTCTACCCAGCGCCGGCAGCGTCGATGAGGCGCTGCAGCGCGGTCGTGACC
>DATMJX010000174.1:0-6742 GCA_035553715.1 Methylibium sp. | reverse complement strand
CCGGCAGCAGGTCGCGCCGCTGGGCGACGAGCCAGCCGGCCAGCCGGGCCGGCAGCGGATAGAGGCGCAGCGCGACCACCCCGGCGGCGAGGCCGACGAGGGCCAGCACGGCCGCGATCAACGGATCCGGCCCGGCGGCGGCGTCGCCGGCCAGGGCGTGGATGCCCCGCTCGCGCAGCAGCCAGGCCGCGCCGAGCGCGCCGACGACGAGGCTGAGCTCGCCGACCAGCCGGCGCGCCGAGGTCCGCCGGCCCGACCGCAGGCGGCTCGTGCCGCCCTGCCCGCCCGGCGCGCTGCGCGCGGCGACGGCCAGCACGATCAGGGCCGCCAGCACGGCCACGACGGCCGCCAGCGCGTAACCGTCGAGACCAGCGGCGCGCGGCGCGAACGCCACCGCCAGGGCCAGGCCGAGCAGCGCGGGCGGCAGGCAGAGCAGCAGTGCCTCGACCCCGGCCGCGGCCAGCAGCTGGCGTCCCGAGCCGCCGCGCGCTCTGATGAGCGCGCCCACGTGGCGCCGGCCGCCGGAGGCCACGATCGCAACAGCGGCCAGCGTGGACGTCGCGATGGCCAGCACGCCCAGGCCGAGGACCGCCAGCACCGCAGCGGCCGCCTGCCAGGCGCGCTGATGGCTCTCGAGCAGGCGCAGCATGCCCGAGCTCAGCCGTGTGTCGCTCGGGATGGGCGAGATGCCCGTGCGTGGCACGGCCGCCTCGATCCGGCGCAGGGCGGCGATCGTCGGCCGCACATCAGTCGCCGTCAGTCGATCGGTGTCGTTGAAGAAGCGGTACTGGTAGAGCAGCGGCATCTTCTCGCCGCGCGCCGTGCCGGTCAGCGTGCGGTACGAGTCAGGGGCCAGCAGCGCGGTCGTCTCGAGCCAGTCGTTGGTGCCCACGGTGTGCAGCCGCCAGCCGCCCACGGTCGCGTCGTTGATCCAGTAGTCGGCGCCGGGCTCGGCGAGCTCGTACGTGCCGACGATGGTCAGCGCCGCGCCCAGGTTGACGCCCACGTTGAGCTGGTCGTTGAGCCACGCCCCGAGGGCCAGCCGCGAGCCCGGGCCGACGCCCATCTCGCGCGCCGCGCTGTCCGGCAGCAGCGCCTCGTAGGCGTAGGCAAACTGGTCCGGCCGGGCAATTGGACGATCATCGGGAGCCACGCTCGGCGGGCCGCTTGGCAGCCGCCCGCTGGTCAGCCGGATGCGCTCGAAGATGCCGTCCTGGACGCGCAGACGTACGACGCTCGCCAGGCCGGTGCCGGCATGGGCCTCCCACAGCGGCGTCTCGACCAGCGCGCTGCGGCTCTCGACGAGCCGCCGCACCTCGGGCGGCAGCTGGTCTTCCAGCTGGCCGGCTGCCGCGATCATGTCCTCGAACTCGGCCAGCGGCTGGGCAAGGGCGCGAGCGTGCTCGTAGACGATCATCGTCCGCTCGAATGAAGGCGCCGCCGCCAGCTCTGTGCGCAACGCATCATCCGAGCGTTGCTCGAGCAGCCGCGGGCCGAGCGACACGCACAGCGCGGTCACCAGCACCAGGCTGACCAGCCCGAGCGTGGCCGCACCTTCGTCGCGCAACCGGAGCAGCCACAGTCCGAGCATCGCCATCCGCCTAGTCCTCGCGCTCGCGCAGGACGTCGACCACCGACCGGCCCACGATCTCGCGCCGGGCGGCGAGCACGCTCAGGCCGAGCACCACCAGGCCGCCGACGACGACCAGCGCGGCGAGGCCCCACGGCACCACGATCTCTGGCGGCGGCACGACGGCTGCACCGGAGCGGTTGAGCGGCGCCTGCGGCAGTACCAGCACAGCGATCAGCCCGCCCAGGCCCGCGCCGGCGAGCAGCCCCAGGCCGAGCAGGAAGCCCTGCTCGATCGACAGGAGCGCGACGACCTGCCGGCGCGACACCCCGAGCGCGCGCAGCAGGGCGACCTCACCGATCCGCTCGCGCGCAGACACGACGGCGGTGACGATCAGCCCCAGCGCGGCGAAGGCCGCGGCGGCGAGCGAGCCGAGGAGCAACGCGCCCACCAGCCCGAGGGCCAGTGGATCCCGCTGCAGTGTTCGCGTCAGGCCATCGCGGCTCACTACCTCCGCCGCAGCTATCGGCGGGCGACGGGCGGCGGACTCGATCTCGGCCAAGTGCGCGTCATCCACGCGCAGCCACCACTCGGTCGGCACGGCCGCGTCGAGCTGGCGGTCGCTGCGCAGCCGGTTGAGCGTCGCTCGATCGATGATCAGGAACGGCACCTGCGGGTCGAGCGACGGAAAGCTGGCCAGCCGGCCAATCATCCGGACCTCGATCGCGCCGAACCAGCTGATGGTGAGGTCATCCCCGACGGCGCTGCCGCTGGCGGCAAGGAACGCGTCGCTGGCGATCGCCGGCAGCGTCGCGAAGCTAGCCTGCGAGGACCAGCGGTAGAGGTCCTGGTGCACGTCACGGCAGCCGCCCTCGAGGTCGCCGCTGATCCAGGTCAGGCAGCGCGGCACCTGGCTCAACCGCGTGAACCCGACGAGCGGGCCACCGAAGTCGTGCGTCGGCGCGCCGGTGATCGGCGTTCCGGGCCGTGGCGCCGAAGAGCGGCGGTAGATGATCGACCAGTCTTCAAGCGCGTCGGCCTCGACGACGGTCGTCCAGTCATCGCCGGCGGCGCTCGGGCTGGCCTCGACGCGCAGCAGCCGGAGGTCGCCGATCGCGGGCGCCGGGGTTCCGAGGTGCATGTCGACCGCGACAAGCCGCGCGTCCTCGTGCGGCGCATCGGGGAGGTCGAACACCAGCCGTCGCTCGCCGTCGCCGAAGCGCGCCTGCTGTAGCGGCAGGAGGCGTGGGGCAGCGTCGCCCAGCTCGACGACCGGGATCACCTTCACTCCCGGGAATGCGGCCAGGTCCACGCTTGGCCCACCATCGCCGAGCCGCTCGATCGCCACGTCGAGCAGAACCGAGACCCGGCGCGTGCCGGCCGGCAGCTCGAGCGCGGCCGACCTCGGGCGGTCCGTTGCGAGCTCGCCCAGCAGCATGCTCGCATCGGCGGCGGCCGACAGTTCCGCGATCTGGACCATCGCCTCGGGATCGAGTGCCAGCAGGTCCGCCCGCCTGATCGCCCGCCCCACGTCGACCTGAGCGCGAACCGCCGGCGTCAGCTGCTCCACGCCGGCGAGCCCCGCCAGCTGCGCCGCCATCTCGCCCACCCGACCGCCCTGGTGCGCGGCGCGCGTGACGCGCAGGTCAGCCCCGGCGCGGTGGGCCGCCTGGTCAGACTGTGACTGGGTCCAGGTGGCCGAGTACAGCGCGCCGAACGTGCCCAACGCCGCCGCGAGCACGACCAGCAGCGCCGAGCGGGTGTAGCGCAGCGGCCGTCGGGCCGCCTGGCGGGCGGCATACGGCCCGAGCACGCCGCGCCGGCGGCCGACGAGCCACTCTGCAGCCTGGCCAATGCGCGGTACGAAGCGCACGACCAGGATCGCGCCAGCCGCGAGAGCGATGGCCGGCGCGGCGACGAGCAACGGGTCGAGCTCCAGCCGCCCGCCGGCAGCCGGCGTCAGCGTCCCACCATAGCTGCGCAGCTGGACGACGCCGATGATCGCCAGCCCGAGCAGGACAAGATCGAGCCCCAGCCGCTGGGCCGCCGTCTGGCCAAGCGGCCGGCCGAGCGCCGCCCGGACGCGCGCCAGATCAATCTCGGCGATCAGCGCGGGCAGGGTGAGTGCGGCCACGCAGGCCGCGCCGGCGGCGATCGCCACGAGCACCGTCGCCTCGCCCAGCTGAGCGCCGGCGATGATGCCCGACTGGGCCAGCGCGCCCAGCCCGCCGATCAGCTCGACCACGCCAACGGCGAGCAGCGGTGCCAGCAGCGCCGCCGGCACGGCCAGCAGGCACGCTTCGCCCAGGGCGATGAAGCCGACCTCGGCGGTCGAGGCTCCCCGGGCGCGCAGCAGCGCTACCTCTGCCCGCCGGCGCTCGGCCAGCATGCCGCCCACGAGCAACACCGCGTAGCCGGCCAGGATGCCGAACTGGAGGGTGGTCAGCACCACGCCCCCGCGGCTGACCAGCGCTGAGCGGTCGATCGTGCCGAGGACGCCTGCCAGGTCGGTGTTGACGGCCACGAAGCGATCGTCTGGCAGGGCCCGCCTGACCGTGCCGGCGAGGCCGGCCAGCCGGCTGCGGATCTGCTCCAGCTGGTTGAGCCGTAGCGCCTCCACCCTGGGCAGCGCGCGCCAACCGGCCTCGGCGCGGCTGAACGCCGGATTGGTCGCGGCGTCAGCCGGGTCGATCATCAACGGCCCGGCGAACACGGTGCCGTCCCGTTGGACGGCCCCATCAACCTCGAGCGCGTCGCCCAGCCAGTAGGGGTCATCGGGCCCGACCTCGTAGATGCCCACCACCTGGACCTGCGCGATGGCCAGCGCGGGGTCCGCGCCCGGCGTGGAGGCATCGGCCAGGAACAGGCGCTCACCGGGAGCTACGCCGAGGGCCTGTGCCGCACCCACTGAGAGCGCCGCCTCGGGAAGCTGACTGCCCGGCTCCGGCCAGCGCCCGTCGGCGATCGTGGCATGGTCGGCCAGCGCCTCGTACGCGCCGAGGCTCGTCAACAGCCGGCTGCTCTCCGAGCCGGTCGCGCCAATGGGCAGCAGCGTCGACGACCGAAGCGTGAGCACGACGTCCGCCCCGGCCGCGCCGAACACCGAGCCAAGCGCGGAGCGCATCGGCGGATCGATCTGCGGCAGCTCGGTCGCCGCGGCCGCGAGGCGGACCGAGACGCCGCGTGCCTCTGCCGGTGCCTCAGCCAGCGAGCGGCGCAGCCCGCCGGCTTCGACGGTCTCCGAGTAGAGCGTGCCGGCAGCAAGGAGTGTGGTCGCGCTGGCGATGAGCAGCCAGACGGCGAGCAGGAACGGCCAGTCGCTGCGTGCCCGGCCGGCGACCGGCCGCCACAGGCCGAGCCAGCGTGTCACCCGCGCCGCCGGGCTGCGCGCGGCGGGCCGCTTCTACTGACTCTTCGCAATCTCGAGGATCCGCAATCCGCAGGCTACGAAGCCCTGCGCGCGCAGCAGCTCGCCGCCGACCATCACTAGGTCTCGCTCGCGGGCAACGACCTGGCCCGTCGTGTCCACGAGCACCAGCTGCCCGTCCTCTTCGAGCTCGCGGAAAGCGGCCGGCCAGGTGATGCTGTGCACAGGACCGGCGTACGGGCCGCGCGTGCCGCGGACTGCTAGATGGCCTTCGGTGGCGATCAGCCGGCCTTCGATCAGCGCCCAGTCAGGACCGGCCCACCTTTCGTCAATGGAGCGGTGGCCCTCGTACAGGATCGGGCTGCTCGGGCAGGTCAACGCCAGTGGCGCGGCTGTTGGGCGACTGACAGGCCGCGCGCTCGCTTGCGGCCGGGTGGCCGCCGATGGCGGCACCAATGCAGGCTCGCGTTCCGGGCGGGCCAGGTAGGGCAGCCCAATGACGACCAGTCCGCCGAGGGCCAAGGCAAGCAGCGCATAGAGGTTCGGCGTTCGACCGTCGCGTCGCCGATGATGGAGCGCGTCGGGCAGGCGCAGCCGCTGCCCGTCGAAGGCCAACGGCGGCGGATCCGGCACCTGTTCCTCGATCCGCGCCAGCCGCCGGCGGAACTGGTCGAGCGTGCGCTCGTCGCGGTCCATCAGAGCAACTCCGGGTGCCGGCGCAGCGCGGCCAGCGCGCGCGACACGGCCGAGCGCACGCCCGAAGGCGAGATGCCCATGATCAGCGCGATGTCCTCGTCAGACAGGTCACGCTGGTAGCGCAGCAGGAGCACCTCGCGCTGGCGCTCTGAGAGGACCTCGCTCAGCGCGTCGAACCACATCCAGAACTCGGTCGCGCCTTCGCCGGCATGCCCACCTGCCGACCCCAAGGGACCGTTGCTGCGCGCCAGTGCCGCGTAGCGCCGGGCACGGCGCCAGCGATCCGTCGCCAGCCGGCGGGCTGTCAGCAGCAGCCACGCCAGCTCCATGCCCTTCGCCGGCGGCCGTGACTCCCATGCGCGCAGCGCGCGCTCGAACGTCTCGCCCACGAGGTCTTCGGCCTCGTCGTGCGAGCGGGTCATGGCCAGCAGGTAGCCGTAGACGGCGCGGTAATGGCGGACGTACACGACCTCCAGCGAGGCCGGCTGGGCACGCGCGGGCAGGGCCTGGCGCAGCTGCGCCGGAATGGTCAGCTTCTCGTCGGCCACCGCATCCACACCCCGCTAACGAACGACCTGCGCATTCTGTCCCGACTTGCGCGCGACCTTCTAAGATGGCCCGAGCATGTTCGATGAGTACGGCGACTTCAAGCGCCAGCTGCCCGATCGCGATCGGGAGGAGACCAGGGACTGGGTCGAGTCTCTCGACTCGGTGGTCGCCAGCGCAGGCCGGGCGCGTGCCCAGTTCGTCCTCTACCGCCTGCTGAAGCGCGCCCGCCAGCTCAACATCGGCCTGCCGCCGCTGACCCAGACGCGCTACATCAACACCATCTCTCCAGAGCAGGAGCCGGAGTTCCCCGGCGACGAGGGCATGGAGCACCGCATCCGGCGGATGATCCGCTGGAACGCGGTGGCGATGGTCCTGCGCGGCAACAACCGCGCGCCGGGCATCGGCGGTCACCTGGCGACGTATGCCAGCGCGGCGACGCTCTACGAGGTCGGCTTCAACCACTTCTTCCGCGGCAAGGACGCCGACGGCATGGGCGACCACGTCTTCTTCCAGGGCCACGCCGCGCCCGGCGTCTATGCCCGCGCCTTCCTCGAGGGCCG
>DATMJX010000173.1:0-4040 GCA_035553715.1 Methylibium sp. | reverse complement strand
GGCCGCGACGAAGTCACTCTCGACCTCGAGCGCCTGGCGGACGGCGCCAACCTGATCGCCATCGTCGGCGCCAACGGCAGCGGCAAGTCGACGATCATGGACTGCCTCACGCCCTTCATGGGACTGCCGAGCCGGGCTGCGTTGGCCGGCGCGGGCGGCTTCTCCTACTACGACCACGTCTACCTGCCCGAGAGCGTCAAGGACCTGACCTGGGCGCACGAGGGCCGATGTTATCGATCGCAGATCGTCATCCGCCTCAACGGTCGCCGCCGGACCGAGGCGTTCCTGCACACGCTCGACGATGCCGGATGCTGGCGGCCGGCGCAACTCGACGACGGCACGCTGTCCGATGGCCGGGTGGAGACGTACACGCGCTGCGTCGAGGGCATCTGCGGAAGTGCCGAGACGTTCTTCACCTCCGTGTTCGCCGCGCAAGGCAAGCGGCAGCTCAGCACCTACCGCAACGCCGAGATCAAGACGCTGCTGGCCGACCTGCTCGGGCAGGAGGAGATCCAGGCGCTGGGTCAGAAGGCCGCGGAAACCGTCCGCCTGTTGAAGGCAGGACTCACAACCCTGCGTCAGGAACTGGCCGGGCTCGACGCGGAGGACCAGCGCCTCGAAGCGGCGCGCCGAAAGCTTGATGGCGCCGCCGATCGCGTGTCGGCGGCCGAGCGTGCGAAGAGTGCGGCGCAGACCGCACTGGAGGCCGCCCAGGCGCGGCACGCCCGCGTGGTGGTCGAACGCGAGCAGTCGCAGGCTACCGATGCCCGGCGGGCACAGCTCGTGGCCGAACGGCAAGCCGCGCTGGCAAGCGCGACTCAGGCGCTGCGCGCGCTCGATGCTCAGGAACAGGCCGAGCAGCAGCGGCTGGAACGCCTCGATCAGCGGGTCGCCAGCCGATTGCAGCAGGAACGTCAGCGGCGGCGGGCCTTGGACCATTCCCGGCAGCGATGCCTGGTGGTGCTCGCCGAGGCCGGCGCGGTGCGGCGCGCCGAAAGGCGCCTGCCGCAGGCGCAACGCGTGCAGACGCAGCGCAGTGCACGCACGCAGGCGTGCCGCGAGCAGGTTCATCGGCTGACGCAGTGCCAGGGGGCGGTACGTCTTGCAGAGCAGCGCGTCGCCGGCATCGAACGGGAAGCGGGTCGGGCCGTGCTGAAGGCCGAGGAACTCGAGCGCCGGTTCGGATTGACCGGCGAGGTGCCTTGCGCCGGCACGGACCTGCAGGGGCGTTGCAAGCTGCTGGGTGATGCGCGCGAGGCGCAGGCGCTGATCCCGAACGCCCAGGCGCAGGTCGCTCGGCTGGCCGGCGAGAAGTCCGAGGCGAAACGGGAGCTCACCGACGCACGCCAGCGCTACGAGGCGCTGGCGGGCGCGCCGCAGGCTCTGGCGCAGGCCGAGTTCCGCGAGACCGTCGCACGCGAGCGGGTGAACCGCTTGTCCGTGATGTGCTCGAAGGCCCAGGCGTGCGCGCAGGCGCAGGCGACCTTGGTCGAGGTCGAGCGGGAACTGCAGGCGCTGGGGCCCGAGGTGGGTGACGGTGCTGCCGCCGAGACCGCCGACGAGCGCGCGGAGCGCCAACAGATCGCCGCAGCGCGGGCGGCGATCGGGCAACAACGGGAACTTCAGACCACGCACTCCGGCGCGGCGCTGGCGCGCCTGGATCAAGCGCTCGGGTCGCTGCCTCCCGCCTTCGACGAGCAGCAGGTCGCGCAGGCTGCGCGGGCACTGGGCGCCGCGCGGGAAGCGCTCGCCGCAGCCGAGCAGTCAATGCTCACGGCGGTGCGCGAGGCGCAGACGCTCGACGAGGTCTCCAAGCATGAGGGCGTGCTGGATGAACGTCGCGAACGCCTGCGCGCGCATTGCGCCCGCGTCGAGGATGAACTGGGCAACTGGAGCCTCTTCGCGCGCTGCATGAGCAACGACGGGCTGATCGCGCTGGCGATCGACGACGCGGGGCCTGCGCTGTCGGCACTGGGGAACGACCTGCTGCTGGCCTGCTACGGACCGCGCTTCACGGTGTCCATCCACACCTTGCTGGAAACGTCCAAGGGCGAGCAGAAGGAGGGCTTCGACATCGTCGTGCACGACGGCGACACCGGCGACAGCAAGAGCGTCAGCATGATGAGCGGCGGCGAGCGGACCTTGGTGGAGCTGTGCCTGACCCGGGCGATCGCGTTGTACCTTGCCCGCAACACCGGGCGCCGCTACACGACGCTGTTCACCGACGAAGCAGACGGCGCACTGGATCCGCAGCGCAAACGCATGTTCATGGCGATGAAGCGGGAAGTGCTGCGCCTGGGCGGCTACGAGCGCGAGTTCTTCATCTCGCAGACCCCCGAGCTGACGGCGATGGCGGACGCCGTGATCGACATCGACGCGCTGAGGGCGGACGGGTGCGATGCGGATCGGTGCGTGTCGCTGGCGTAGCCGATGGCGTCGCAGCGGCATCGATCACTGCGGCCCGGGCCCTGGCGTGCGCAGACGCGCTGCGCCGGCGTGCCCACCGACGCTCCACAGGTAGGCATGATCGAGAATCGGTTCGCATCCCGGATCACTTCGGGCGAGTCGTTCCAGGGCACACAGCAGTTGGTCGGCTACGCCACGGTGCCCATCGATCACGGCCAGCTTGAAGAGCCGCAACAGTCCTCGCGCGAGCACGAGGTTCGATCCGAGGTCGCAGTTCATCGCAGACCTCCATACGGGACACCACTGCCCCATTGCTTGCAGCGTAGACCTTGTCCCCGTGTCAAGGTCAACTCCGGTTCCCGGGTGAGCGCTGCAATGGGATCACCTGGGGCCTGTGGATCCGGCGCAGGTCGGCCAACTCCCGATCGCGCCGCTCGAGCTGCAGCCGCGTCTCATGCCAAGCCGCGAAGTAGTGGTCGACCAGCGCGGCCAGCTTGGCGAGGTGTTCGCGCAGTTCGCGATTCTCCCGGCGCAATTGGGCGGCGACGCGCTTCGCAGCCTCGGGCCGACCGCGGAGGCGGCGCTGGGCGTCGTGCAGCGCCAGCAGCACGTCGCGGTGGTACCGGTAAAGCGCGTTGCGCGAGATGCCGGCCGACTCACAAAGCGCCTTGGCGGTCAGCTCGCGCGGCGACAGGCCGGCGCCATGGTGGCGAACCATCTCCGCCAGGGCGCCATGCAGCCGCTGGGCAGCAGGCGGTTCTGCGGAGCTGGCGGGCGTCTTCCTAGGCATGATCAGTCTCCTCGCCCGTGTCCGAGCCGAGCGCGCGCAGCAGGCCACGGGCCTCGTTCATGCGCGCGCGGACGATGCGCAACGTCTGCAGCGGCAGGGCGGGTTCGTCGAGCAGCATCTCGCTGCGTCGCACCTGTTCGAGCCAGTACGGCCGGTGCTGCGCCGAGACGACGAAGTTCTGGCAGCGCGCGCAGGTCGAGGGCTCGCGCCGGGCTGGATTGGGCCCGGTCGCGTTGCCGAGGCAGGCGCTGTGTTCCTCGCGGTAGACGCAGTAGCCCCAGTCGCACACGCCGAGCACCAAGCCGGCGTCGACGAGCAAGCGGGCGTAGCTCCTGAGGTCCTGCTTCATGCGGCTGCCCCGAAAGCGCGGGCGCTTGGCGACGATCTCGGCGCCGGCGCGCCCGCCGAGTCCCGGCGCCGCCAGCATGTGCTCCCAGGCAGCGACGGACTGGTTGAGAATCTCGGCGTCGATCTCCTGGTTGAGCCGATAGTCGCTGCCGACGTAGCCGTGGTCGGTCTGCGCGCGCTCGCGATGGCCCAGGTGCTGAGCGAGCGCGAAAAGGCAGCTGCGGTCGCGCAGCGCGGCAAACCTGGCGAAGGTCTTGCGCCCCTGATGCGTGGTCAGCCTCCAGGGCTTGTCGAAGTGCGACAGGCTGAGCGCGGCGCCGAAGCGCCGCAGCAGATGGCTGACGCGCGCGGCCGACGCGACCTCCAGCAACTCGGGCCGCACCTCGTGCCACTCCCAAGCGCCGTTGCCACGGCGCCGGCGCAGCCACAAGTCCAAACGTCCCGTGAGGCCACGATGCGGTTCGGACAGCGCCTCGAGCACCGAGATCGCCTGGAC
>DATMJX010000172.1:0-12679 GCA_035553715.1 Methylibium sp. | reverse complement strand
CCCGGCGAGGTGCGGCTGATCGGTGGGCAGTGGAAACGCAGCAGGCTGCCGGTGCCCGTGCACGAGGGCCTGCGCCCGACCCCCGACCGCGTGCGAGAGACGCTGTTCAACTGGCTCGGCCAGGATCTCGGCGGCTGGCGCTGCCTGGACGCCTTCGCGGGCAGCGGTGCGCTCGGCTTCGAGGCGGCCTCGCGCGGCGCGTCCGAGGTGGTGCTGCTCGAACGCGGCGCCGCGCTGGCCGCCGGGCTGCGCGCGGTGCAGCAGCGCCTGGGTGCGACGACGGTTCGCATCGAATGCGCCGATGCACTGGCCTGGATGGCGCGCCACCCGGGAGCCGGCTTCGATCTGGTGCTGCTCGACCCGCCCTTCGGCGCCGGACTGCACGAGGCCGCGATCGCCGCCGCGGCGCGCGTGGTGGCTCCGGGCGGCTGGCTCTATGTCGAGGCCGACCACCGCCTCGACGACGCAGACCTGGCCGCGCACGGACTGACGCTCCACCGCCACGCCCGTGCCGGGCTGGTGCACGCCCATCTGCTGCGCGCAGGGGCCCCGTAAACTGCGGCTGTCGCCCGTCCGAACCTGTGCCGTGACCGCCGCCCCCAAGCTGATCGCCGTCTACCCCGGCACCTTCGATCCGATGACGCTCGGTCACCAGGACCTGATGAAGCGTGCCGCGACGCTGTTTCCCAAGCTGGTGCTCGCGGTCGCGGCCGGCCACCACAAGCGCACGATGTTCAGCATCACCGAGCGGCTCGAGATCGCGACCGAACTCGCGGCGCCCTACGCCAACGTCGAGGTGGTCGCCTTCCGCGGACTGCTGCGCGACTTCGTCGTCGAGTGCAGCGGCCGCGTCGTGGTGCGCGGTCTGCGCGCGGTCAGCGACTTCGAGTACGAGTTTCAGATGGCCGGCATGAACCGCCAGCTGATGCCCGACGTCGAAACCGTGTTCCTGACCCCGTCCGACCAGTACCAGTTCATCAGCGGCACGTTCGTGCGCGAGATTGCCAGTCTCGGCGGTGATGTCTCCAAGTTCGTGGCACCCTCGGTGCTCCGCAGGCTGCAAGAGCGGGTGAACCAGTCACCCTGAAACCGCGATGGCGCTGAAGATCACCGACGACTGCATCAACTGCGATGTCTGCGAGCCCGAGTGCCCGAACCAGGCCATCTCGCTCGGCCCCGAGATCTATGTGATCGACCCGACGCGCTGCACCGAGTGCGTCGGCCACTTCGACGAGCCACAGTGCGTGCAGGTCTGCCCGGTCGCCTGCATCCCCAAGGACCCGGCGCACCCCGAGACCCAGCCGATGCTGTGGGAGAAATTCCGCCAGCTGATCGGCGCGGCCGGCACGCCCGAGCTCAAGGGCTGAGCGCCTCGGGAGCCGGCTTCGGCGGCTTGGGCCGCGGTGGCTTGCTCGTGTGGATCGCCGCGGTCGCACGCGCCATCTCGCCGGCGCGCAGCGCGTCGAGCGCCGTGAGCGCACGCGCGAGGGACGCGTCGATGGCCTCGCGGTGCTCGGCCATCGGCTTGCCCAGCACGTAGTTCACCACTTCGGCCTTGACGCCCGGGTGGCCGATGCCGATGCGCAGGCGCCAGTAGTCGGCCGAGCCGAGCTGGGCATGGATGTCGCGCAGGCCGTTGTGGCCGGCGTGGCCGCCGCCGCGCTTGAGCTTGATCTCGCCGGGCGGCAGGTCGAGCTCGTCGTGGGCGACCAGGATCTCCTCCGGCGCGATCTTGTAGAAGCGCGCCAATGCCCCGACCGCCTTGCCCGACAGGTTCATGTAGGTCTGCGGCTCGAGCAGCCACAGCGGCCCGGCGGGCCCGTTCACCCGCGCGACCAGCCCGTGATAGCTGCGTTCGGCCACCAGCGTCACCTTCAGCTGGCGCGCGACCGCGTCGATCCACCAGAAGCCGGCGTTGTGCCGCGTGGCCTCGTACTCCGGGCCCGGGTTGCCGAGGCCGACCATCAATCGAATCATGGGAAGGGATTATCGCGAGCGTCCCGCGGCCGCCCGCCAAAGCAAGAAGCCCCGCCAGGGCGGGGCTTCTGCGCAGCTTCGCGGCGGACCCAACGGGCCCGCGGACGATTTACTTCTTGTTCTGCTTCTCGTCCTTCTTGCCCTTGCTCGGGGCGGCCTTCGGCGCCGCTGCGGCAACCTCGGGCTGGGCTTCTTCCGCGGCCGGGTTCACGACCGTGGCGATCACCGGGTTCTTCTTGCCGCGCAGCACCACCTTGATGCCGGCGTCGAGCTTCAGGTCGTTGACGTGCAGCGACTGGCCCTTGGTCAGGCCCGACAGGTCGACGCTCAGGAACTCCGGCAGCTTGGAGGCCAGGCACTCGATCTCGAGCTCGGTCGCGACGTGCGAGATCAGGCACTTGTCGATCTTGACGGCCGGCGAGTTCTCTTCGCCGCTGAAGTGCAGCGGCACCTTCTTCTGGATGCGGGTGGTGGCGTCAACGCGCTGGAAGTCCACGTGCAGCACCTGCGGCTTGAAGGCGTGCATCTGCACGTCACGCAGCAGCACCTGCTGGCTCTGGCCCGCGAGTTCCATGTCGAGCAGCGAGGAGTGGAACGCCTCCTTCTTCAGCGCATGGAACAGCGCGTTGTGGTCGAGCTCGATCTTCACCGGCTCGCCGGCACCGTAGACGATGCCCGGGACCTTGCCCGAGATGCGCAGGCGGCGGCTCGCTCCGGTCCCCTGCAGTTCGCGCGGAAAGGCGACGAATTTCATTGATGTTTCTCCATGAAGGAAGGCGCCCGCGACCAGGCGCCCGATGAATGTCCACGCACCCCATGCGCGCGGACCCGACGCGGATCAGAAGTTGTTGTTCTGTTCCGAGAAGAGCGAGGTGACCGACTCGCCGTCCGAGATGCGGCGGATGGTCTCGGCGAACAGGAAGGCCACCGACAGCTGGCGGATCTTGTCGCAGCCCTTGGCGCTGGCATCCAGCGGGATCGTGTTGGTGATCACCACCTCGTCGATCTGGGACTTCTTGATGCGCTCGATCGCCGGGCCGGAGAACACCGGGTGGGTGCAGTATGCGAAGACGCTCTTCGCGCCGCGCTCCTTGAGCACCTCGGCGGCCTTCACCAGCGTGCCCGCGGTGTCGATCATGTCGTCCATGATCACGCAGTTGCGGCCGTCGATCTCGCCGATCACGTGCATGACCTCGGAGACGTTGGCGGCCGGACGGCGCTTGTCGATGATCGCCAGGTCGGTGTCGAGCTGCTTGGCCAGCGCGCGCGCGCGCACCACGCCGCCGACATCGGGCGAGACGACGATCAGGTTCTCGTGGCGCTTGCTCTTCAGGTCCGACAGCAGCACCGGCGAGGCGTAGATGTTGTCGACCGGGATGTCGAAGAAGCCCTGGATCTGGTCGGCGTGCAGGTCCATCGTCAGCACGCGGTTGACGCCGACCGCCTCGAGCATGTTGGCGACGACCTTGGCCGAGATCGGCACGCGCGTCGAGCGCGGCCGGCGGTCCTGGCGGGCGTAGCCGAAGTAGGGGATCACCGCGGTGATGCGCCCCGCCGAGGCCCGCTTGAGGGCATCGACCATGATGAAGAGCTCCATCAGGCTCTCATTGGTCGGCGCACAGGTCGGCTGCACGACGAACACGTCGCGCGCCCGCACGTTCTGCTGGATCTCGACGGTGACCTCACCGTCCGAGAAGCGGCCGACCGCCGCACGGCCGAGCTCGATGCCGAGCTGGGCTGCGATCTCCTGGGCCAGCGCCGGGTTGGCGTTGCCGGTGAAGAGCACGGTATTGGCGAGCATCACGCGTCCGGGCTGAAACGGGACCGATCAAAAAGCATGGCGCCCGGTGCGGGCGCCATGCGGGGCTGAACTTTGGCAGGGGAGGAAGGACTCGAACCCTCGCATGTCGGAATCAAAATCCGATGCCTTAACCAACTTGGCGACTCCCCTACACAGGACCCGGCCGGCTTGCGCCGCCCGCGCCCTCGAAACCTTCGACCCGCTCCGGTCTCCGCCCGATCAGTCTTGCGTCCAATCGGCCAGCGGATGCCGGCTCAAGCCCCGGCAGGTCCGCCCCTGCCACGCGTCGGGAAGCGCTAGCGCCTCAACCCGCTCGCGCGGCGCACGGTCGGTCGCGCCGGCTTCCGCAAACACCGCACTGCCCGAGCCCGTCATCCGGCTTGCACCGAAGCGGGCTTGCAGCAGCGCCAGGGCCTCGCTCACTTCGCTGCTGTAGGCCTCGGCGGGCGCTTGCAGGTCGTTGCGGCCAAACCCCAGGGGGTCTGCAAGAAAGTCTGACATTGTAGCAGCAGCTGTGTCGCGAACCAAGATCGGGCTGCCGAAGATCGCCGCAGTCGGCACCGCCACCGGCGGCTTCAGCACCGCCCACCAGCGGGGCGCCAGCTCGATCGGGGCCAGCCGCTCGCCGACCCCCTCCACCCAGGCGTTGTGGCCCCCGACGAAGAAGGGCACGTCGGCACCGATCGCCAGGCCGATCGCCAGCAGGCGCTCGCGCGGCCAATGCAGCCCCCACAGCCGGTTCAGCGCCAGCAGCGTCGAGGCGGCGTCCGAGCTGCCGCCGCCCAGGCCGGCGCCCCAGGGCACCCGCTTGTCGATCGAGATGTCGGCTCCAAAGGCGGTGCCGCTCTCGAGCTGCAGCCGCCGCGCGGCGCGCAGGCACAGGTCGTCGGCCGGCAGCGCGGTGCCGAGGTCGTGGCGCGCGAGGCGGCCATCGCCGCGGCGCTCGAAGTGCAGCGTGTCGCTCCAGTCGATCAGCGCGAACACCGACTGCAGCAGGTGGTAGCCGTCGGCGCGCCGACCGACCACATGCAGGAACAAATTCAGCTTCGCCGGAGCCGGCACGTCGACGAGGCTGGCGATGCTCACCGCACGGCCTCGTCGAGCTTGACGCGCACCGTCACCGGCGGCGCAGCGCGGCGCTGTGCCAGCACCCAGCCCTCGGCGTGGCGCGACAGGTCGACCGACCAGCCCAGCTGCTCGAAGCCGGACGGCGTCGCGGCACTGGCCGCCCCTGCCCAGGCCCGGCCATGCAGCCAGTCGAACAGCGCGGCGATCGGCACGGTCTCGCCGAGCGCATCCTGCGACAGGCTGTCGAGATCGGGGTAGAGCCGCTCGCCGTCGCTCGAGCGCAGCCGAACGCGCCCGCCGTCCCAGTCGGCCGCGGCGGCTTGGCTGCCCAGCGGCGTGCTCAGCACGAGGCGGCCGACCTCGGTCGTGCCACTCAGCTCGAAGGCCGCGCTGAAGGAGCGCGGCGCGTCACCGGCCACCTGGACCGCGAGCCGTCCCTCGAAGCGCTCGCCCGGCGGCGGTGGCAGGCTGGTGCAGGCCGCCACGAGCAGGGCCGCGGCCACCGCCGCGGCACACCGGCGCCATCCGCTCACAGGTCGACCTTGAGACGCGCGAGCGTGCTCTGCAGCAAGTCGTTGCCGGCGTCGCGGGCGCGCGCCTCGGCCCAGACCTTGCGCGCCTCGTCACGCTGGCCGGCGACCCACAGCACCTCGCCGAGGTGGGCGGCGATCTCGGTGTCGGGGCGCGCGCGATAGGCCTGGCGCAGCCACTGGATCGCCACCTCATGGTTGCCGAGCCGGTATTCGACCCAGCCGAGGCTGTCGACCAGGAAGGGATCGCCGGGAGTGAGCAGCAGCGCGCGCTCGATCAGCGCCTTGGCTTCGGCGAGCCGCTCGTTGCGATCGGCCAGCGTGTAGCCGAGCGCGTTGTAGGCGCCCGCATGGTCGGGCTTGAGCGCGATGATCCGGCGCAGCAGCTGCTCCATCTGCTCGAACCGGTCGAGCTTCTCGGCCATCATGGCCTGCTCGTAGAGCAGGTCGGCATCGTCGGGGAAGCGCCGCAGCGCATCGGCCAGCACGCCATGTGCCGCCGCCCACTGCTTCTGCTCGCGCAGCAGGTGGGCCTCGGCGAGCAGCTTGGCGCGCGCCTCCTCCGGGCTGCGCTCGGGCAGGCGGCGCAGCAGTTCGCGGGCCTCGCCCAGCTTGCCCTGCTTGGCCAGCAGCGACGCGCGACGCGCCTGCACCGTCAGCGCCTCCGAACCGTCGACCTTGGCAAGCCACGCCTCGGCGGCCTTGAAGTCACGCCGCTGCTCGGCCGCCTGCGCCAGCATCAGATAGGCCTGGACCTGGCGCTGCGCGGGCGTTGCCGCATCGTCGTCCTCGGCCGCCGCGGCCGGGGTCTCCTGCACGTCCTTCTGGCTGCGCGCGAGAAACTCGCGCAGCACTGCCTCGGCATCGGCCGGGCGCCGCAGCTCGAGGTAGAGCGCGCCGAGCGTCAGCCAGGCGTCGAGGAGCTGCGGGGCGTCGCGCGTCACGGTCTCGAGCTGCGGCGTCGCCTCGACATAGCGCTGTGACAGCGCGAGCGCGCGCGCATAGACCAGCCGCACCGCGCTGCGCGGCGTTGGCGCGGCCGGCGGCTCGGCAGCCAGGAACCGCTGCACCAGCCCCTCGGCGTCCGGCGTCGCACGCATCAGCGCGATCGCGAGCAGCGCGACCGACTCGGCGTTCGGCGCAAGCGCCGCACCGCGCCGCGCCGCCTCGAGAGCCCCCGCGACATCCCCGGCCGCCTGGCGCGCGCGCCCCAACGTGACCCAGGCCGCCACCGCCGTGGCGGCCGGCTCCGTGCTGCCGCTCGCCTCCGCATAGGGGCGCAGCACCGGCTCCAGGACGGCCACGACACCCTGGCGGTCGGCCGTGCGGCCAAAGAAGGCGGTCAGCGACTGGATGGCATCGGCGCGCTCGTCGGCCGGCACCAGCGCGAGCGTCGCGCGCAGCGGCGCCACCACGTCGGCCAGCCGGTTCAATGCGAGCAGGATCTGGACCTCGTAGCGGTGCGCCTCGCCGGACTTGGGCACCGCGGTGCGCCAGGCCCGCACGGCGGCGAGCGCCTCCTCGCCAGCCTTGGCCTGCAGTGCCACCTCGGTCGCGCGACGGAACAGCCGCTCGTCGCCGGTCTTGCGCGCCGCGTCCAGCAGCACCTGGTAGGCGGTGCCGACATCGCCGTCGCGCAGCTCGATCTCGCCGACCAGCAACTGGTAGAACAGGGGCGCGTCGAGCGCCGAGTTGATGATCGGCACGCCCTCGTCCGCGGCGTCGGTGCTGCGCGCTATGGCGCTGAGGCTCGTGCAGGCCAGGAATGCCAGCGCAGCGAGACGGAAGACGGGCATCGGCGACTCCATAAAGCCGGTCGGATTCTATGCAG
Organism: Methylibium sp.; assembly: GCA_035553715.1. Lineage (GTDB taxonomy): Bacteria > Pseudomonadota > Gammaproteobacteria > Burkholderiales > Burkholderiaceae_C > Methylibium. Next base: position 5,472 of record DATMJX010000172.1, on the reverse strand, counting down.
CGCCGATAATTCCCCGATGCCCGAACTGCCCGAGGTGGAAGTCACGCGCCGCAGCCTCGTCGAGCGGGTGCGCGGCGCGCGCATCGAGGCCGTGCGGCTCGGCAAACCGCTGCGCTGGCCGCTCGGCTGCGAGCCGCAGGCGCTGGTCGGGCGCTGCGTCGACGACGTCTCGCGGCGCGGCAAATACCTGTGGTTCGCCCTCGATGGCGGCGATGGCCTGCTGATGCACCTGGGCATGTCGGGCTCGCTGAACTTCGCCGAGGCCCCCGCCGCGCCCGGCCCCTGGGACCATTTCGACCTGCGCACCAGCCGCGGCACGCTGCGGCTGACCGACCCCCGCCGCTTCGGCGCGGTGGTCTGGTCGGCCACCGCGCAGGCGGGTGCGGCCGGCAAGCTGCTTGCCGGCCTCGGCGTCGAGCCCTTCGACACCGGCTTCACCGCGGCCGGCCTGCACGCAGGCCTGCGCGGGCGGCGCGTCGCGATCAAGCAGGCCCTGCTGGCCGGCGATCTCGTCGTCGGCGTCGGCAACATCTACGCCTCCGAGGCGCTGTTCCTCGCCGGCATCGACCCGCGCACGCCGGCCGGCCGCGTCAGCCTGGCGCGCTGCGAGCGCCTGGTCGACGCGGTGCGCCGCGTGCTGGCGCGCGCACTCGAGCTCGGTGGCTCGACGCTGCGCGACTTCCGAGACGCGCACGGTGCCGGTGGCGCCTTCCAGCACGAGGCGAAGGTCTACGGCCGCGCCGGCGCCCCCTGCACCGCCTGCGGCGCCGTGATCCAGCGCCTCGTGCAGGGCCAGCGCTCGACCTATTACTGCCCCCGCTGCCAGAAGCGCTGACCCCGGCCTCGACCGCCGGGGCGCGGCGATACATCCGCTCACGCTTCGTTGCGGCAACCCGTCACGCCTGCGCCCCGTTGCAGGGCATGCTCGTGACCCCCTGCGCTACCATGACCCGCCCCTTCCGGAGCGCCGCGCCCGTCCCGCATGTCCGCCTCGTTCGCCCACCACATCGATGCCCATGGCGGCTGGCGCGCCGCGCTCGAGGGGCATGTGCGCGAGTTGATCCGCTTTCTGCGCGAGCATGAGCTGCTCGACGCCCCGGGCGCCGACCTGCTTGAGTCGCTGCGCCAGCGCCTGGCCGGCGAGAAGCTGGTCGTTGCCTTCGTCGCCGAGTTCTCGCGTGGCAAGTCCGAGCTGATCAACGCCATCTTCTTCGCCGACACCGGCCGGCGCATCCTGCCGGCCACGCCGGGACGCACGACCATGTGTCCGGTCGAGCTCGGCTACGACGCCGACGAGCCGGTCGGCTTGGCGCTGCTGCCGCTCGAGACGCGGCTGCGCTCCGGCTCGCTGGCCGACTGGCGCCGCCAGCCCAAGGCCTGGACCCGCATCCCGCTGGTGGCGGGCGACACCGACGGCCTTGCCGACGCGCTGACCGCGGTGACGCAGACCCAGCCGGTCAGCGTCGCGATGGCCCGCGAGCTCGGCCTGTGGTCCGACGAGGAGGACGCCGACAACCCGCCGCCGCTGCCCGACGGCCAGGTCGAGGTGCCGCGCTGGCGCCATGCCTGGATCAACCTGCCGCACCCGCTGCTGGCGCGCGGGCTGGTCGTGCTCGACACGCCGGGGCTGAACGCGATCGGCGCCGAGCCCGAGCTCACGCTCGGGCTGCTGCCGTCGGCACATGCAACGGTGTTCATCCTCGGGGCCGACACCGGCGTGACCAAGTCCGACCTCGCGATCTGGCGCGACCACCTCAACGCCCAGGGCGTGAGCCGCTACGTGGTGCTCAACAAGATCGACACGCTGGCCGATGCGCTGAGCAGCGCCGCCACCATCGAGGCACAGATCGACCGCCAGCGCAACGACGTCGCGCACACGCTGAACCTGCCGCTCGAGCGCGTGTTCCCGCTGTCGGCCAAGCAGGCGCTGACCGCGCGCGTGGCCGGCGACGAGGCCGGCCTCGCGGCCAGCCGCCTGCCGGCGCTCGAGGCCGCGCTGAGCGAGCGGCTGCTGCCGCAGCGCCGCCAGATGCTGGCCCAGGTCGGCCTCGAGGGCATCGCGCAGATCGAGAGCCAGGTCACGCGCCGCCTGACCGACCGGCGCCGTCAGGTCGCCGAGCAGCTGCTCGAGCTGCGCGGCCTGCGCGGCAAGAACAGCACCAAGGTGCGGCTGCTGCTGCAGCGCGTCGACGCCGAGGTGGCCGAGTTCGAGCAGTGCACCGCCCGCCTGCAGGCGATGCGCGTCGTGCACAGCCGCATGCTGAAGGACGCGCTGCTCGACCTGTCGAGCGACCGGCTGCGCGAGCATGTCGACGAGATGCAGGAGAACATCCGCGGCTCGCTGCTGCAGCTCGGCGCGAGAAAGGCCTTCCTGACGCTGTGCGCCCACCTGCGTGAGCGCATGCTGCAGACGCAGCAGCGCGCGCAGGAGATCCGCCAGATGCTGGCGGCCTCCTTCGAGATGCTCAACAGCGAGTTCGGCTTCAGCCTGCTGCTGCCCGGCGGCCCCGACCTGGCGCGTTTCGTCGAGGACCTCGAGCTGATCGAGCGCAACTACGTGCAGTACCTCGGCGTGACCCAGGCACTCAAGCTCAGCCAGGGGCGCTTCCTCGACCAGTTCCGCCGCATGCTGGTGTCGCGGCTGCGCGTGGTCTTCGAGAGCGCCAGCGGCGAGCTCGAGCTCTGGAACAAGACCGCCTCGGCGCAGATCGACACCCAGCTGCGCGACCGCCGCCGTGGCTTCAAGCGCCGGCGCGAGGCCCTCGAGCGCATCCAGACCGCGGCCGGCGAGCTGGAATCGCGCGTCGCCGAACTGGAGACGCAGGACAAGACGCTGCAGCGCCTGCAGCAGCAGCTCGCCAAGCTGGTGCAGGCCGCGCGCCTCGAGGCCGACCCGACCTTGCGCCCGTCGATCGACCTGAGCGCCGAGGCCGACCCACCGACGCCGCGGCTGAACCTGGGCACCGAGGTCGATCTGCTGCTCGACCTGCCGGCCCGGGCCGGCGCTTGAGCACCCACGGCCGGCCCACGCCGGACGCCGCCGGCACCATCGCCGCGCGCGTCGTGGCCTGGCAGCGCCGCCATGGCCGTCACGGACTGCCCTGGCAGCACCCGCGCGAGCCCTATCGCGTCTGGCTGTCCGAAGTGATGCTGCAGCAGACCCAGGTCGCGACCGTGCTCGACTACTACCCGCGTTTCCTGGCGCGCTTCCCGGACGTCGCCGCACTCGCTGCGGCGCCGCTCGACGAGGTGCTGGCACTGTGGAGCGGGCTGGGCTACTACAGCCGCGCGCGCAACCTGCACCGCTGCGCGCAGACCGTCGTTGCCACGCATGGCGGGCGCTTCCCGGCCAGCGCCGAGGCGCTGGCGCAGCTGCCGGGCATCGGGCGCTCGACCGCGGCGGCGATCGCCGCGTTCTGCCACGGCGAACGCGTGGCCATCCTCGACGGCAACGTCAAGCGCGTGCTCACGCGCCTGCTCGGCTTCGGCGACGACCTCGCGGTCGCCCGCCATGAGCGCCAGCTCTGGCAGCACGCCGGCGCGCTGCTGCCCGCCGATGGCGCGGACATGCCCGCCTACACCCAGGGCCTGATGGACCTCGGTGCCACGGTGTGCCTCGCGAAACGGCCGGACTGCCTGCTTTGCCCGCTGGCCGATGCCTGCGCGGCGCGCGGGCAGGGCCGGCCCGAGGCCTACCCGGTCAAGACCCGCAAGCTCCGGCGCAGCCGGCGCGAGCACGCGTGGCTGTGGCTGCAGCGCGCCGACGCGGTGTGGCTGCAGCAGCGTCCGGCGACCGGCGTGTGGGCGGGGCTGTGGAGCCTGCCGCTGTTCGACGACGACACGGCCTTGCACGCCGCCGCCGCGGCCCTGAATGCACACCCCGAGTCCTTGCCGCCGATCGAGCATGCGTTGACGCATTTCGACTGGCGACTGCGGCCGTTTCGTGCCGCGCTGCCCGCCACGGCCGAGCCGGCGGCGCTGCTCGGCGAGGGGCGCTGGGTCGCGCTCGATGCGCTGGCCGAGGTCGGACTGCCCGCGCCGCTGCGCAAGCTGCTGCTCAGCCCGCCAGCGACTTGAGCGCGAGCTTGATGCCCTCGCTGACGCCGGCGCCGGGCGGCAGCTTCTTCGCCGCGGCCTGCGCCTCGCGGTCGCTGTAGCCCAGCGCCACCAGCGCCTGCACGATGTCGGCCTGCGCGTCGCTCGCCGGTGCCGCGCCGGGCGCACCGAGGTCGGCACCGAGCTTGCCCTTGAGCTCCAGCAGCAGCCGCTCGGCGGTCTTCTTGCCGATGCCCGGCACCTTGACGAGGCGGCTGGCGTCCTGCGCCGTCACCGCCTGCGCGAGCTCGGCCACGCTCAGGCCCGACAGCAGCGCCAGCGCCATGCGTGGGCCGATGCCGGAGATCCTGATCAGCTGGCGGAAGGTCTCGCGCTCGCCGGCGGTGAGGAAGCCGAACAGCAGCTGCGCGTCCTCGCGCACCACGAAGTGGGTCAGCAGCACGAGCCGCTCGCCGACGGCCGGCAGGTTGAAGAAGCTGCTCATCGGCACGTCGACCTCGTAGCCGACGCCGGCCACGTCGATCAGCAGCTGCGGCGGCGAGGACTTGTCGGCCAGCAGGCCACTGAGACGTCCGATCATGGCGCGCGATTATCAGGGCTCACTGCCGTGGCGGCCCCCGCCCATCGGGCCCGATGGCATCGCCACCGCCTGCGCGGGTCGCCCCCCTGAACGGGGCCCCTCGCCCTGCGCCGCGGCGCTCAGCGCCGGAACAGGCCGAGCCGCTGCGCTTCCAGCGCGGCCTCGGCGCGCGAGCTCACGTTGAGCTTGCGGTAGATCTGCTTGACGTAGTCGGCGATGGTGTGGCGCGACAGGTTCAGCTGCACGCCGATCTCCGGCAGCGTGAAGCCCTTGGCCACCCACAGCAGGACTTCGTTCTCGCGGTCGGTCAGCGTGACGCCAGGCATCAGCGGCTGCTGCTCGCGCACCTGGGCCTTGGCCTGGGCGGTGAAGTACTGGATCACGCGCCGCGCGATCGAGGGCGACAGCGGCGGCTCGCCCTGGCTGATGCGGCGCAGCTGCTCGCCGAGCTGCTCGCGCGACTGCTCCTTGAGCAGGTAGCCGAAGGCGCCGGCCTGCAGGGCCGGGAACAGGTGGTCGTCGTCGTCGTGGATGGTCACGACCACCGACTGGGTCTCGGGCTGCTGCTCGCGCAGCGCCTCGACCACGTCGACGCCCGAACCATCGGGCAGCCCGAGATCGACCAGCGCCAGGTCGAACTTCTGCGCGCTGATCTGCTGGCGCGCGTCGTGCACGCGCGCCGCCTCGGTGATCTCGGCCCCCGGGAAGACCTGCAGCGCGAGCGCCTTCAGCCAGGTCCGGATTTCCGGCAGATCTTCGAGCAGCAGGATGCGCGTGACGGAAGCCATGGCGGTCATGGTAGCGGAAGCGCCGCCGCCCACCGAGCCCCCGCAGGC
>DATMJX010000171.1:0-3405 GCA_035553715.1 Methylibium sp. | reverse complement strand
GTGCTGCTGGCCGCGCTGGCGGCGCTGGCCTGGCGGCTCGTGCGCATGCCGGCACTGCGCCGAGCCGGCCTCGGGCTGGCGGCGGTGGCCCTGTGGCAGCTCGCCACCGGGCTGAGCAACGTCGTGCTCGGCTGGCCGCTGCTGGCGGCCGTCGGCCACACCGGCGGCGCGGCGGCGCTGGTCCTGCTGCTCACCCGCTTGCTCGTCGTCACCACGGCGGCGCGGCAGGGGGTGGCGAGCGCCGCCGCTGCCCCCGCGCGCGGAGCCGCTACGTAAAATGTCGACCCCCATGCCCCAGACCGTTGCGCCCCCCCTGTCCGCGCCGAGCCGCCTGCCTTCGCGCTGGCGCCAGTTCAGCGCGCTGACCAAGCCGCGCGTGGTGCAGCTGATCGTTTTCTGTGCCGCCATCGGCATGCTGCTCGCCGTGCCCGGCTGGCCCTCGCGGGCCGACTGGCTCACCGCGCTGGCGGCCACCGCCGGCATCTGGCTGGTGGCGAGTGCCGCCGCCGCGTTCAACTGCCTGGTCGAGCAGCAGATCGACGCGAAGATGAAGCGCACTGCCTGGCGCCCGACCGCGCGCGGCGAGCTGTCGAACGCGCAGACGCTCGGCTTCGCGGCCGCGCTGTGCGGCGCCGGCATGGCCGTGCTGTGGGTCTGGGTCAATCCGCTGACGATGTGGCTGACCTTCGGCACCTTCGTCGGCTACGCGATCGTCTACACGGTGCTGCTGAAGCCGGCGACGCCGCAGAACATCGTGATCGGCGGGGCCTCGGGGGCGATGCCGCCCGTGCTCGGCTGGGCGGCGCTGCGCGGCGAGCTCGGGGCCGAGCCCTGGATGCTGTGCCTGATCATCTTCCTGTGGACGCCGCCGCATTTCTGGGCGCTGGCGCTGTACCGTGCCGACGACTACGCACGTGCCGGTCTGCCGATGCTGCCGGTCACCCACGGCAACGACTTCACCCGCCTGCAGATCCTGCTGTACACCTTCGTGCTGTTCGCCGCGACGCTGCTGCCCTTCCTGCACGGCATGAGCGGCTGGATCTACCTGGGGGCCGCGACGGCACTCGGCCTGGGCTTCTGCGGCTACGCCTTCGCGCTGTGGCGGCGCTACAGCGAGGCGCTGGCGCGTCGCACCTTCCGCTACTCGATCTGGCACCTGATGCTGCTGTTCGCGGCCCTGCTGCTGGACCATTACCTGGACCCGCTGCTGCGGGGCTGATGCGATGTCGCTGCGACGCTCCCTGTTGGTCCTCGGCGCGGCGCTGCTGCTCGGCGCCTGCGATCGCCCGGCGGCGCCGCCGCCCGCGCCGATGGCCTTCCAGGCCATCGACATCACCGGCGCCGATTACGCCAAGGAGCTGCCGCTGCCCGACCTCGACGGCCGCGAGCGGCGCCTGGCCGAGTTCCGCGGCAAGGTCGTCGTGGTGTTCTTCGGCTTCACCCAGTGCCCGGACGTGTGCCCGACCACGCTGGCCGAGCTCGCCGCGGTCAGGAAGGCCCTGGGCGCGGCCGGCGAGCGCGTGCAGACGGTGTTCATCTCGCTCGATCCGGAGCGCGACACGCCCGAGCTGCTGAAGAGCTACGTGTCCTCCTTCGACCCCGGCGTCGTCGCGCTGCGCGGCACCCCGGAGCAGACCCAGGCGGCCGCCAAGGCCTACAAGGTGTTCTTCCAGAAGGTGCCGGGCAAGGAGCCGGGAAGCTACTCGATCGATCACACCGCTGGTGCCTACGTCTTCGACACCGAGGGCCGGGTGCGGCTGTTCGTGCGCTACGGCCAGAAGGTCGAGGCCTGGGTGTCGGACCTGAAGCAGCTGCTGGGCTAAAAAAAAGCGGCCCCGCAGGGCCGCCTTCTCGCAGGGAACCGCTGGCTCAGGCCACCAGCGCCTTGCGCATCTTCTTCATCGCCGCTGCCTCGATCTGGCGGATGCGCTCGGCGCTGACGCCGTACTCGGCCGCCAGCTGGTGCAGCGTCATGCCGCCCGAGCCGTCGTCCTCGACCTTGAGCCAGCGCTCCTCGACGATGCGCCGGCTGCGCGGATCGAGCACCTCGAGGGCCTGGTCGATGCCCTCGCTCGCGAGCGCGTCCCGGTGCAGCGACTCGAGCACCCGCGTGGGCTCGGCGCTCTCATCGGCTAGGTAGGCGATCGGCGCATAGCTCTCCTCGCCGTCCTCGGTGGTCTGCGGCTCGAGCGCCACGTCACCGCCGGCCAGCCGCGTCTCCATCTCCATCACCTCCTCGCGCTTGACGTTGAGGTCGCGCGCGACGATGTCGATCTCGGCATCGGTCAGCGTGCTGCGGTGCAGATCGGCCTCGGCGGCCTCGGACTTCAGGCTCTGCTTCTTCGAGCGCAGGTTGAAGAACAGCTTGCGCTGCGCCTTGGTGGTGGCCAGCTTCACGATGCGCCAGTTCTTCAGCACGTACTCGTGGATCTCGGCCTTGATCCAGTGCAGCGCATAGCTGACCAGGCGCACGCCCTGCTCGGGGTCGAAGCGCTTGACGGCCTTCATCAGGCCGACATTGCCTTCCTGGATCAGGTCGCCCTGCGGCAGGCCGTAGCCGAGGTACTGGCGCGAAATCGCGACCACCAGCCGCAGGTGCGACAGCACCAGGCGGCCGGCAGCCTCGAGGTCGTTGTGCTCGCGCAGCCTCTGGCCGAGCGACTGCTCCTCCTCGAGTGTCAGCATCGGCAGCCGGTTCACGGCCGAGATGTAGGCGTCAAGGTTGCCCAGCGAGGGCACCAGCGCCCAGGGGTCGCGCAAGGCCAGTGCCTGCGCCGCCGGGGCGGCATGCATGGGGAGGGCGGCGGGGGTCATGGGAGCCATAGACATCCGGGATCTCCTTTGGTTCATTCCATATTAGCACTCGCTATCAGCGAGTGCCAAAACCCCGGGGTCTGACGGAAAAAGGCCGCCGGGTTCAGGGCAGGGGCTCGACCTTGGCGCGCGTGATCGCGCCGTCCGAGCGCCCCTTGAGGTAGGCGTAGAGCTGGTGGACATGGGCCGAGACGTCGGGGCTGCCACCGAAGCTCGGCATGCCCTTGTCGAGCCGGCCCTCGAGCACCGTCTTGCGGAAGTCGGCTTCGCTGAGCAGTTTCAGGCTCGCGACCAGCGAGGGCCCGACCAGGCCTTCCTGGTTGGCGCCATGACAGCGGTCGCAGGCGGCGGCGCGCCAGGTGCGAAAGCCCTGCATCGTGTCGGCATCGACCTTGTAGCCGTCGACCACCCGGTAGGGCGTGGCCCCTCCGGGCGCCGCCGCCGGCGCGGGGGCAGAGGGCGCCGGGGCGGCCGGCGGGGACGGGCTGCCGCTGTCGTAGCCGGGCGCGGCGCCGGAGGTCGAGGCGGGACTGCCGGGGGAGGGCGCCGGGCTGCAGGCCACGAGCGCGATCCCCAGCAGCAGGGGGGAGA
>DATMJX010000170.1:0-4422 GCA_035553715.1 Methylibium sp. | reverse complement strand
GCGCTGGCGTCGCGCTCGAAGCGCGCGGCGTCGCGCACGCGCTGCCAATGGCCTTCCTGCCAGATCGCGGCGGCCAGCAGCCCCAGCGCGATCAGCAGCGGCAGCGCGACCGAGCTGCGCCTTGGCCGCCAGGCGCTCGCCGGCTGGCCGACGAAGCACAGGATGATCGGCGCACCGACGATCACGCCGAGCGCGTCGCCGCTCCACCAGGTCAGCCAGGTCTGCAGCAGGCGCGGCGAGGGCAGCACGCCGGCGATCGCGAGCGCGGCCGTGCCGGTCGTCGCACCGACGGTGCAGGCGAGCAGCGCTCCGAGGGCGAAGAAGCGCCAGATCGCCACGGGGCTGTCGAGCGTCAGCGGGTTGGCGATCCAGCGGCGCACCAGCGCCGCGCCGACCAGCGCCTGGAGCGCCGCGCCGACCCCGAGGGCCACGGGCAGGGCCCACAGGGCCGTGCCCGATACCTCGCGCTGCCAGCCGAGCAGCGCGTTGACGGCGAGCGAGCCCAGCGCCACGCCCCAGGCGGCCGACCGACCGTAGACGAGCAGGGCGACCAGGGCCACGCCCGCCGCCGGGTACAGCGGGGAGGCGTAGCCGGGCGGGATCGCGAACGCGAGCGCGGCCCAGCCCGTCAGCGCGTAGACGAGGGCCACGGCGGCCACCACCACAGCCCGGGGCTGCGGTGGGCGCTGGGGCACCACGTCGGCGTGGAGGAGGTCGGCTGGCATCGGTGGGCCATGTCCGAGCAACCGCCGTGCCGACACGGGGCAGGGCGCGCGCGACATGGCGGCGGCGCAGAGACTACCACCGCCCGGGCGCGGTTCTCAGGCCGCCGCGCCGAGCGCGCCGGGACTCAGACGTTGAAGAGGAAGTGCAGCACGTCGCCATCCTTGACGACGTAGTCCTTGCCCTCGGCGCGCATCTTCCCGGCTTCCTTGGCGCCCTGCTCGCCGCCGTAGGTGATGAAGTCCTCGTAGGCGATGGTCTGCGCGCGGATGAAGCCGCGCTCGAAGTCACCGTGGATCACGCCGGCCGCCTGCGGCGCGGTGTCGCCGATGTGGATGGTCCAGGCGCGCACTTCCTTGACGCCGGCGGTGAAGTAGGTCTGCAGCCCCAGCAGCTTGAAGGCGGCGCGGATCAGGCGGTTCAGGCCCGGCTCGTCCTGCCCCATCTCCTGCAGGAACATCAGCTTGTCCTCGTCGGCCATGTCGGCGAGCTCGGACTCGGTCTTCGCGCAGATCGCCACCACCGGCGCCTTCTGCGTCTCGGCGTAGGCGCGCAGGCGGTCGAGGTGGGGGTTGTTGTCGAAGCCGCCCTCGTCGACGTTGCCGACGAACATCGCCGGCTTCGCGGTGATCAGGCACAGCGGCTTGAGGATCGCCAGCTCCTCCTTGGAGAAGTCGATGCTGCGCGCCGGGCGGGCCTCGTTCAGCGCCGCCTGGCACTTCTGCAGCACCTCGACGAGCTTGGCGGCTTCCTTGTCGTTGCCCGACTTGGCGGCCTTGATCGAGCGTTGCAGCGTCTTCTCGACCGTCGACAGGTCGGCCAGGCAGAGCTCGGTCTGGATCACCTCGATGTCGGCGATCGGGTCGACCTTGCCGGCGACGTGGATCACGTTCTCGTCGTCGAAGCAGCGCACGACGTTGACGATCGCGTCGGTCTCGCGGATGTGCGCAAGAAACTGGTTGCCCAGGCCCTCGCCCTTGGAGGCGCCTGCCACCAGGCCGGCGATGTCGACGAACTCGACGATCGCCGGGACGACCTTCTCGGGCTTGACGATCGCCGACAACGCGGCCAGCCGCGGGTCGGGCAGTTCGACGATGCCGACGTTGGGCTCGATCGTGCAGAAGGGGTAGTTCTCGGCGGCGATGCCGGCCTTGGTCAGCGCGTTGAAGAGGGTGGACTTGCCGACGTTGGGCAGGCCCACGATGCCGCATTTGAGGCTCATCGGGAGGGCTTTCGGGGTGGCTGAGCCGCTACGGCGGCCGGCGCCGGGGCGGCGCGGGGAAGGCCTGAATTTTATTCGCCGCCGGGCTGGCGGGCGGGATGCGGCTCAGCCCTCGGGCAGCGCGTCGTCGACCGAGACGACCTTGCCGGTCTCGCCGGCCTCGTAGCCGACCAGCGCGGCGACCGAGGCGCGGTACTTGGGCGACTGCATCAGCGCCAGCGCGTCGCGCAGCGTCGGCTCGCGCAGCAGCTTGGTCGGCACCGCGAAGTAGTAGCGCTCGCGCAGCAGCGGCATGAAGGGCAGGCCGAAGCGCTGGGCCGCGGTCTGCACGCCGACGCCGACGTCGGCCATGCCGCTGGCGATGTAGGCGGCCACTGCCGCGTGGGTGAATTCGGCGGTCGAGTAGCCGTTGATCTCGGCCGGGGCGATGCCCTGCTTGGCCAGCATCAGCTCGGTCAGCATGCGCGTGCCCGAGCCCTCCGGGCGGTTGACGAAGCGCACGTCCGGGCGCGTCAGGTCGGCCAGGCCGCGGATGCGCTTGGGGTTGCCCGGCGCGACGAACAGGCCCTGGGCACGCACCGCCAGGTGGATCAGGCTGTGCTCGCCGGGGCGCAGCCACTCGCGGTAGCGGCGCGCCGCCGGCAGCGCGAACTCGCCGATCGGCACGTGGAAGCCCGCCAGCTCGCACTCGCCGCGCGCCAGCGCCGAGACCGACTCGAAGCTGTTGCGGTAGCGCAGCTCGACCGGCAGCGCCGCGGCCTCGAGCTGCTCGACCAGCGCGGCGACCGCGAAGCCGTGGCTCGCGTGCAGGCGCAGCGCCGACACCGCGCTGGGCTTGCGCGGCAGCGTGCGCTCGAGCTCGTGCTCGAGCTCGGAGGCCAGCGAGCTCAGCAGCGGCGACAGCCGCGCGGCGATGCGCCTGTCGGCCCAGATCAGCTTCTCGGCCAGCGGCGTCAGCGTCGAGCCGCGGCCGCGCCCGGCGTCGACCAGCGGGTGGCCGAACAGCGCCTCGGCGCGTTTGACCTGGCCCCAGGCATGGCGGTAGGACAGTCCCATGCTGCGCGCGGCCTGCGCGATCGCGCCGCTCTCCTGGATCGCGGCCAGCAGCACCAGCAGCTCGGTGGTGTCGACCGAGCTGTCGGGATCCTGGGAAACCCCCCAGTGCGGCGTGATCTGGATGCGCATCATTCGGATGTTTCAGACATATCTGGCGCGAGGCCTGGCGATATCTTTCAAGCCGCCGGTCAGGGTGTTAATGTGTTTATTGGAGCATGAGCCCGCGGCCGGTGTAACCCCCTCTCGAACCCATGAATGCCCCAGTGATCCCGATCCAGGTTCTGCGTGAACCTGGGCGCCGGGCTCGCAACTCCGGCGAAAGGCCGGTCGATGCGAACGCCCTGCGCGCGGTGAGCGAACTGCTTGCCGGACGATCGATGCGCAAGGACCTGCTGATCGAGCACTTGCACGCGATCAACGACCATTACGGTCAGCTGCGTACCGACCACCTCGCGGCGCTGGCGCAGCTGCTGCGGTTGTCCGAGACCGAGGTCTTCGAGGTCGCGAGCTTCTATCACCACTTCGAACTCGTGACGCCGCAGGCCGACGGCAGCTATGCCGCGCCGGCCGCGCTGACGGTGCGGGTGTGCGAGGGCATCGCCTGCGAGCTCGCCGGGGCCCAGGACCTGCTGGCGCGGCTGCCGCAGATCCTCGGCACCGAGGTGCGCGTGATCGCCGCCCCCTGCATCGGCCGCTGCGAGCAGGCGCCGGCGGTCGCGGTGCACCAGCATCCGGTGCCGCACGCGACGCTGGGGAAGGTGCAGGCCGCCGTCGCCAGCCGGACCACCACCCACGAGCCCGAGCCCTACCTGGGGCTGGAGCCCTACCTGGCCGCCGGCGGCTACGCGACCTTGCGCGCCTGCCTGTCGGGAGCGCGCGACGTCGAGAGCGTGATCGCGACGATGGAGGCCTCGGGCCTGCGCGGACTCGGCGGCGCCGGCTTCCCGGCCGGGCGCAAGTGGCGCATCGTGCGCGGCCAGGCCGCGCCGCGGCTGATGGCCGTCAACATCGACGAGGGCGAGCCCGGCACCTTCAAGGACCGCCACTACCTCGAGCGCGACCCGCACCGTTTCCTCGAGGGCCTGCTGATCGCCGCCTGGGCGGTCGGCGTCGACGCGGTCTACATCTACTTGCGCGACGAGTACCACGGCTGTCGCGCGCTCCTCGAGCGCGAGCTGGCGGCGCTGCGGGCCAAGCCGCCGGTGCCGCAGCTGCCTGCCATCGAGCTGCGCCGCGGCGCCGGGGCCTACATCTGCGGCGAAGAGTCCGCGATGATCGAGTCGATCGAGGGCAAGCGCGGCATGCCGCGCCTGCGCCCGCCCTACGTGGCCCAGGTCGGCCTGTTCGGCCGGCCGACGCTCGAGCACAACTTCGAGACGCTTTACTGGGTGCGCGACATCCTCGAGAAGGGCGGCGAGTGG
>DATMJX010000169.1:0-9592 GCA_035553715.1 Methylibium sp. | reverse complement strand
GACCCGTCCCCGGCCCGCGCCGGCCGGCCGGCCGGTGGGGCACGATGATCCCGGGGCGCCGGCGCGTCACGGCGCGCCCGGCCCCGGCGCGCGGCCTCAGCCGCCGCGCTTCATCAGGTCGAAGAACTCCTGGTTCGACTTGGTCTGCTTGACCTTGTCGAGCAGGAACTCCATCGCGGCGAGCTCGTCCATGTCGTGCAGCAGCTTTCGCAGGATCCAGATCTTGGTCAGCTGCTCCTTCGGGATCAGCAGCTCCTCGCGACGCGTGCCGGACTTGTTGATGTCGATCGCCGGGTAGACGCGCTTCTCCATCATCCGGCGGTTCAGGTGCAGCTCGGAGTTGCCCGTGCCCTTGAACTCCTCGAAGATCACCTCGTCCATCCGGCTGCCGGTGTCGACGAGCGCGGTCGCGATGATGGTCAGCGAGCCGCCTTCCTCGATGTTGCGCGCCGCGCCGAAGAAGCGCTTCGGGCGCTGCAGCGCGTTCGCGTCGACGCCGCCGGTCAGCACCTTGCCCGAGGCCGGCACGACCGTGTTGTAGGCGCGCGCCAGCCGCGTGATCGAGTCGAGAAGGATCACCACGTCCTTCTTGTGCTCGACCAGCCGCTTGGCCTTCTCGATCACCATCTCGGCGACCGTCACGTGGCGCGTGGCCGGCTCGTCGAAGGTCGAGGCGACGACCTCGCCGCGCACCGAGCGCTGCATCTCGGTGACCTCCTCGGGGCGCTCGTCGATCAGCAGCACGATCAGCACGACGTTCGGGTGGTTCGCGGTGATCGCGTGCGCGATGTGCTGCATCAGCACCGTCTTGCCGGCCTTCGGCGGCGCGACGATCAGCCCGCGCTGGCCCTTGCCGATCGGCGCGATCATGTCGATGATCCGCGCCGTGTAGTTCTCCTCCGACTTCGTGTCCCGCTCGAGCGTCATCGGGATCTCGGGGTGCAGCGGCGTGAGGTTCTCGAACAGGATCTTGTTCTTGCTCGCCTCGGGCGGCTGGCCGTTGATCTTGTCGACCTTGACCAGCGCGAAGTAGCGCTCGCCGTCCTTCGGGGTCCGGACCTCGCCCTCGATCATGTCGCCGGTGTGCAGGTTGAAGCGGCGGATCTGGCTCGGCGACAGGTAGATGTCGTCGGTGCTCGCCAGGTAGCTCGCGTCGGGCGAGCGCAGGAAGCCGAAGCCGTCGGGCAGGACCTCGAGCACGCCGTCGCCGAAGACCTGCTCGCCCTGCTTGGCGCGCTTCTTCATGATCGCGAACATCAGCTCCTGCTTGCGCATGCGGCTGGCGTTCTCGATCTCGAGCGTCTCGGCAGACTTGATCAGCGCGGAGATGTGCTGCGACTTCAGTTCGGACAGATGCATGGTGCGCAGGGGGCTGATGCCGCCTCGGCGGGAGGCTGGCTCGGTGCGCTGATCCGGCGGGGGCCGGTTCGCGCTCGGTGTCGCACCGCTCGTGCGGCCGACGTGGCTGGAAGAGAAAGCTTGGAGGGGGGGCCGGGCCCACGCACCGATGCGGCGTGGCGGCGATCTCGCGGGTGCTCGGGGCGGACGGTTCGCCGCACCCCGGCACGTTTGCGCAGATTATAGGTGGCCGTCGACGAAGGCCGTCAACTTGGCCTTCGGATGGGCGCCGACCAGGGTGCCGGCGAGTTGTCCGTCCTTGAAGAGCATCAGTGTCGGGATGCCGCGGATGCCGAACTTGGCCGGCACCTCGCGGTTGTCGTCGACGTTCATCTTGGCGATCTGCAGCTTGCCGCCGTAGCTCTGCGCCAGCTCGTCGAGGATCGGTGCGATCGCCTTGCAGGGGCCGCACCACTCGGCCCAGTAGTCGACCAGCACGGGCGTGCCGGACTTGAGCACGTCGTCGTCGAACGAGGCGTCGGAGATATGTTTGATCAGGTCGCTGGCCATCGAATGTCCTTCGGCTGGGTTGCCCGACGGGCCCGGCACGGGCGCCAAGGCACAATGAATTTTGACACAAGGCCCCACCGCAGGGCGCCTGCCGTCCCCCATGCGCCGCTATGGCTGCCATTGACGAAGCCCCCTGTCGCGACGCCCCGAGCATCGAGCGCCTGAACCCCGACGCCCCCCCCGCCGCGCTGTGGCAGGGGCTGGTGCAGGCGCTGGGGGACTTCATCGAGCGCGAGCAGGTGCCGGTCGCCGAGGTGGTGGTGCTGCTGCCCTTCGCCGAGCACCTGCCGCTGGCGCGCGCCGCCTGGGCCGCGCGGCACCCGGACGCGTGGATGCCGCGCTTCGAGACGACGCGCACGCTGGCCGAGGCCCTCGCGCCGCCGGCGCCGCCCGTCGAGGGCGCACCGAGCCTCGACGTCGCCACCGACCGGCTGCTCGCCGCGCGCATGCTGGCGACGAGCGTGCCGGACTGGCCACGACGCGATGCGCGCGGCTTCGCCCTCGCGGTGCGCCGGCTCGTCGAGCTGACGCATGCCCTGGTGCGTGCGCGCGCCGCGCAGCCGCCGGCGCGGCGCGGCGACTGGGATGCGCTCGCCCGGGACCGCCTGGCCGGCGCGGCGGGTCCGGCCCAGGCCGAGCGCACGCTGGCGCGGCTGGCGCTGGCCTGGGCCCAGGCGGCACCGACCGACGCCGCCGACGCGCTGTTCGCCCATGGTCCGGCGGCCTGGGTCGGCGTGCGTGCCGGCGGGCGCGAGGCGCTGGCCGAGGCGGTGCTCGGCGCGGCCGACCGGCCGGTGCTGTGGCTCGACGCCGAGCGCGACCCGGCGGTGCCCCCGGACGCGGCGGCGGCCGCGGTCGCGGTCTGCGCCGACTTCGAGGATGAGGCCGAGCAGGCTGCCGCGACGCTCGTCGAGCACCTGCGCGGCGGGCTCGGGCCGGTCGCGCTGATCGCGCTCGATCGCGGCCTGGTGCGGCGCGTGCGCGCGCTGCTCGAGCGCGCCGGCGTCGCGCTGGCCGACGAGACCGGCTGGAAGCTCTCGACCACGCGCGCGGCGGCGCTGGTGCTCGGCTTGCTGCGTGCCGCCGACCCGCGGGCCGAAGCCGATGTGCTGCTTGACGCGCTGAAGGCGCTGCCGCTCGATGCCGATGCGCTCGAGGCGGCGCTGCGCCGCTGGGGCTGGACCGCGGCCACGCAGGTCGACGCCGAGCGGCTGCCCCCCGATGCGCAGGCCGCCTGGGCGCACTGGCTAGCCGCCGCCGAGCCGCTGCGGGCCGCGCGCGACACGCTGGCCGGCTGGCGCCGGCGCCTGCACGAGGCGCTGCAGCGCGCCGGCGTGCACGAGGCGCTGCTCGCCGATGCCGCCGGCGTGCAGGTGCTCGCGGCGCTGCGGCTCGAGACCGAGGGCGGCGACGGCGCTTTCGAGGCGGCTGCGGCCGCGACGCCGCTGTCCGCGGGGGGCTTCGCGGCCTGGATCGACGAGGCGCTCGAGCTGGCCCCGTTCCGCCCGCCCGGCGCGGCGCGCCCGGCGCAGGTGGTGATCACGCCGCTGGCGCGCGCGCTGCTGCGGCCCTTCGCGGCGATCGTCGGCCCCGGGGCAGACGAGGCCCACCTCGGGGCGCTACCGGCGCCCGAGCCGCTGCTGGGCGACGCGCTGGCGGTGGCGCTCGGCCTGCCGGGCGTCGCGGCGCAGCGCGAGGCCGAACGGCGCGCCTTCGCCCAGCTGGCGCGCCTGCCGCGGCTGACGCTGTTGCACCGCCTCGACGACGGGGGCCAGCCGCTCGGGCCGAGCCCGCTGCTGCAGCGCTGGCGGCTGGCGGCCGCGAAGGCGGGCCGGCCGCTGCCGGCCGAGGCCGACCGGCGCATTGCCCGGGCGCTGAGCGCGCGGCCGACGCCACGCCCGCAGCCGCGCGCCGCGGACCTGCTGCCCGCGGCCCTGAGCGCGAGCCGCTACGAGCAGCTGCGCGCCTGCCCCTACCGCTTCCATGCCCTGACGCTGCTGCGCCTCGATGAAGCCGAGGAACTCGACGACGCGCTCGAGAAGCGCGATGCCGGCACCTGGCTGCATGCGCTGCTGCAGCGCTTCCACACCGAACGGGCCGTGGGCGAGGAGGCCAGCGCCGATCTCGAGCGGCTGCGCCGGGTCGCCGCGGAGGAGGCGCGCTTGCGCTTTGGCGATGGACCGGCCGCGGCCGACTTCCTGCCCTACGAAGCCTGGTTCGATGCGCTGGCGCCCGCCTATGTCGCGTGGCTGCAGGCCACCGAGGCCGAGGGCTGGGCGGTGCAGGCCGGTGAGCTCGACCTGCGCGCGCCGGCCCCCGAACCCGGGCTCCGGCTCGAGGGCCGCCTCGACCGCGTCGATGCCCGCCTCGGCGCCGGCGGGCCGCAGCGCCGCGTGCTCGACTACAAGCTGCGCAGCAAGAGCGCGCTGCAGGCGCAGGTCCGCGTGCCCTTCGAGGACACCCAGCTCGCGTTCTACGCCGCGCTGCTGGGCGCCGCCGAGGGCCTGCCCGCGGGCGGGATCGAGGCCGGCTACCTGGCGCTCGACGGCCGCGACGGCGTCGCCTGGGTGCCGCATGCGGAGGTGGCCGAGAGCGCCGCGGCGTTGCTCGAGGGCCTGGCGGCGGACCTCGGCCGGCTGCGTGCCGGCGCGGTGCTGCCGGCACTGGGCGAGGGCGCGGCCTGCGAGCACTGCGCGGCGCGCGGGCTGTGCCGGCGCGACTTCTGGGAGCCCGGTGCGTGACGGCCGCGTACCGCATCGACGGCGCGCCGGCCGAGGTGAGCGAGTTCTACCGCATCGCCTGCGATCCGCGCCGCAGTGTCGTGGTCGAGGCCTGCGCCGGCGCCGGCAAGACCTGGATGCTGGTGTCGCGCATCCTGCGCGCGCTGCTCGACGGCGTCGAGCCGGCGCAGATCCTGGCCATCACGTTCACCCGCAAGGCGGCCGGCGAGATGCGCGAGCGCCTCGCCAAGGAGCTGCATACGCTGGCGCTGGTCCCCCCCGGGCAGCGCATCGAGGCCTTGCGCCAGCGCGGCCTCGACGAGGCGGCGGCGCGCGAGGCCGAGCCGCGGCTCGCGACGCTGGCCGAGCGGCTGCTCGACGGCGGCCGCGGGGTCGAGATCCGCACCTTCCACGGCTGGTTCGGCCAGTTGCTGCGGGCCGCGCCGCAGGCGCTGCTCGAGGCCCAGGGGCTGAGCGCCGAGCTGGCCGTGATCGAGGACAGCACCGAGCTCGAGCCGCGGCTGTGGCGGCGCTTCCTGCAGGCCGTCGCGGCCGACCCGGGGCTGCGTGCCGACCACGCGGCGCTGGTGCGCCGGCGCGGCCGCAGCGTCGCGCGCGACTGGCTGTTCGCCGCGCTCGCGCAGCGCGCCGAGATCGAGCGCGCCGACGCGGCCGGCGCCTTCGAGCCCAGCGTGCCGAGCGCGGCCGACTGGGCGCCGGCCTTTGCGGCGTTCGCCGACCCGGCCGAGGCTGCCTTCGCCGAGCCCTTGCGGGGCCAGCTCCTCGCGCTCGCCGTGCTGCTGGGGCAGGGCAACGCGACCCAGCAGAAGGCCGCGACGGCCCTGGAGCAGGCGCTGGGCCTTGGCGCCACCGAGGCCCGGGCCGGGTTCGACGCGCTGTGGAGTGCCCTGCACACCAAGGACGGCCCGCCGCGCAAGCTGTGGAAGGACGGCGGTCCGCCGGCCTTCGCCGAGGCCTGCGAGGCGCTCGGCGCGGTGCGCGACGCGCTCGAGCAGCAGGCCGCGCATGAGGAGCATGGCCGCCTCGTGCGCCTGTCGCGCAGCCTGCTCGGGGCCTGGCGCGCGCTCAAGCGCGACGAGGGCGTCGCCGACATGGCCGACCTCGAGGCCTGCGCCGAGCGGCTGCTGGCCGATGCCGATCTGTCGGCCTGGGTGCAGGAGCGCCTCGATGCGCGGCTCGCGCACCTGCTGATCGACGAGTTCCAGGACACCAATCCGACGCAGTGGCGCGCGCTGCACGCCTGGCTCGACGGCTATGCCGGCGCCGGCGGCGGCGCGAGCGGGCAGCGGCCGCTGGCGGTCTTCCTGGTCGGCGATCCGAAGCAGAGCATCTATCGCTTCCGCCGGGCCGACCCGCGTGTGTTCGGCGCGGCCAGCGCCTTCGTGCGCGAGGCACTGGCCGGCGCGCAGCTGAGCTGCGACCACACGCGGCGCAATGCGCCGGCGGTGGTCGAGGCCTTGAACGCGGCGTTCGCGCCGCTGGCAGCGAGCGGGCGCTACGCAGGGTTTCGCCCGCACACGACCGCGAGCCATGCGCCGGGCGTCGTGCAGCGGCTCGCCAGCGTCGAGCGCGTCAAGGCCGCGAAGCAGGCCGCGCCGAGCCACTGGCGCGACAGCCTGACGACGCCGCGCGTCCTTGCCGAGGAGGCCCTGCGGCTCGCCGAGGCACGCCGCGTCGCCGACGCGATCGCCCGGTGCCTGGCCGGCGCCGACGGCCAGGCACCGTTGCCGCCCGGCGAGGTGATGGTGCTGGCGCGCAAGCGCGCGCCGCTGCAATGGGTGGCGCAGGCCTTGCAGGAGCGCGGCGTTCCCTGCAACGCGCCGGCCGAGCATCCGCTGGCCGAGCTGCCGGTCGCGCGCGACCTGATCGCGCTGCTCGACGCGCTGGTCTCGCCGCGCCACGACCTCTCGCTCGCCCAGGCGCTGAGGAGCCCGGTGTTCGAGGCCGACGACGAGGACCTGCAGGTGCTGCGCCGGGCGGCCGGCGAGGGCCGCGGTCGCTGGTGGCCGGCGCTGCAGGCCGGGGCCGGCGCCGGCCGCCCGGCGCTGGACCGTGCCCGCGTGCTGCTGCCGGGCTGGGCCGAGGCGGCGCGGCGGCTGCCGCCGCACGACCTGCTCGACCGCATCTATGCCGAGGGCGATGTGCCCGCCCGCATGCTCGCCGCCGTTCCCGCGCCGCAGCGCGGGCTCGCCCGGGCGACGCTGGCCGCGGTGCTGGCCCAGGCGCTCGATCTCGACGGCGGGCGCTACGCGACCCCCTACCGCTTCGTGCGTGCGCTCAAGCGTCGCCCGCTCGCCCTGCCGCCGGGCGCGGCGCCGGGCGCGGTGCGGCTGCTGACCATCCACGGTGCGAAGGGGCTCGAGGCCGAGGCGGTGTTCCTGGTCGACGGCCTGCCCGAGGCGCCGCGTGCCGGCAGCGCGACGCTGTTGATCGACTGGCCGGCCGATGCCGCGGCGCCGCGGCGCTGCGCCTTCGTCGCCAGCGAGTCGCGCTGCCCGCCCTCGCTGCGCGAGCTGCTCGAGGAGGAGCGCAGCGAGCGCGCTCGCGAGGAACTCAACGGCTTGTACGTCGCGATGACGCGCGCGAAGTCGCGCTGGGTCGTCAGCGCGACCGAGCCGAACCGGCCCGATCCCGAGCCGGGCCCGTGGCGTCGCGCCGCCGAGGCCGGCATCCCCGAGGCCGACGACACACCAGTGCCCGCCGCGGCCCGCGCAGCGGACACCGCCGCGCCGGGCCTGAGCGTGGCGGACCTGCCACCGCTGCCGCCTAGCCCGGTGGTGGCGGCGCCGGCCGGGGCCGACGACGACGAGGCCGCGCGCCTGGGCCGTGCGGTGCACCGCGTGCTCGAATGGCTGCCACCGCCGCCGCGGCGGGCCGCCGCGAGCGCCGCGGCGGCGGTGGCGTTCGGCCTGGGCGCGGCCCGCGGCGGCGAGGTCGCGCGCATCGTCGAGGCGGTGCTGGGGCATCCCGCCAGCCGCGAATTCTTCGACCCGCACCGCTACGACTGGGCGGCCAACGAGCTGGCCATCGCCTGGCGGGGCGAGACCCTGCGGATCGACCGCCTGGTGCGCCGGCGCGGTGCCGACGGCCGGGAGGAATGGTGGGTGCTGGACCACAAGCTGCAGCACGCGCCGCAGGCGCTGCCCGAGAACCGCGCGCAGCTCGCCCGCTACCGGGAGGCCGTGCGGGCGATGCTCCCGCAGGCGCGGGTGCTGGCGGCCTTGATCGGCGCTGACGGATCCCTCTGGCCCCTGCCGGACGACGCGACCGCCGCCTGAGCGCGCGGCGGCTCAGGGCAGGATCGCGCGCTCGCGGTGCAGGGCCTCGAGGGCCCGGACGCGGGCGAGCACGGCGGCCCGGCCGAAGCGCGCGGCGATCGCGGCGCGGTTGGCGGACTGGGTCGCGGCGTCGAGCGGCCGGCACAACAGCGCCGGCTCGGTGGCGATCGCCTCGACCGGGGTCACGCTGGCGCCCAGCCCGGTGAAGAAGGTGAACAGCGGGTTGCCGCGCGGGAGGAAGACCCGCGCGCCCTTGTGGAGCGATGCGGCCAGGTTGCCGACGGCCTGCTGGCGCCGGTGGTTCATCAGCACGCTGCCGCAGCGCGCCAGGCAGTTCTGGTACTCGGCCAGCGGCATCCAGTGGCGCAGCGGGACGAAGCGCTCGCCGAAGCGCTGCCGACCGGCGGCCTCGATGTGGTCGGCATAGCGCGGGTCGCTGCAGCCGTAGCTCAGCGGCACGACGAGGCGGGCATCGGGGGGCAGCGCGCCGGCCAGCAGCTCGAAGGCCTCGAGGTGGTTGTTGGTCGGGGCCGCCGAGTTGCCGAGCAGCACGTCCGGTCCCGCCATGTGCGGCGGGCCCTGCTCGAAGACGTCCTCGAGGGTGAAGGAGGGCAGCGCGTGGTAGCGCGCCCGCAGCGCCGGCAGCGCCTCACGCAGCATCTCGGTCTCGGCCGGGTTGACGCTGAACACGTCGATGCGCGCGGCGACGTCCGCCAGCGGCGTGCGCTGAGGCGCGGCCGCCGCGCCGTCGCCGAGCGCCAGCTGGCGCACGAGCGCGCCGGTGGCCTCGCCCCACAGGCCGCCGATGCGCGGGCCGAGCAGGTCGTAGTAGTCGAAGCCGTAGCCGATCCAGACGACCAGCGCCGAGGCGGGCACCGCGCGCAGCGCGCCGGCATGCAGACCGGTCATGGCGTGCACCACGACGATGTCGGCGCGGCGCAGCTCGGGCATCAGCCAGGGGTGGCGAAAGCGCAGCGAGCGGCGGTAGTGCACCTGGGCGTCCGGCCGCAGGAAGCGCGGCGTCTGGCCGCGCCGGCGGCAGACCAGGAAGGTGTTGGCGCCGGGGAAGGCCTCGTCGAACAGTGAGCGCGCCAGCGGCAGGAACTTCTCGTCCAGCGCCAGGTGGACGATCTTCATGCGCCGCGCTCGGCGTCGGCCAGCGCCGCGGTGAAGCAGTGCATCACGGTCGGTGCGTCGATGCCGACCCACAGCGGCAGCCGCAGCAGCCGCTCGGCGACGTCGTCGGTCACGGGCAGCTCGCCATGGGCGCGCCCGAAGCGCCGGCCCGCCGGCGAGGAATGCAGCGGCACGTAATGGAACACCGGACTGGCGCCCAGCTCGCGCATGCGCCGGATCACGGCCGGCCGCTGGGCCGCGCGCGGCAGCAGCACCTGGTACATGTGGGCGTTGTGGCGCACCGCCGGCGGCAGCACCGGCCGGCGCAGCCGGCCCGCCTGCTCCAGCGGCGCGAGCGTGGCGTGGTAGTGCGCCCACAGCCGCAGGCGCTCGTCGGTGATGCGCCGGGCGTCCTCGAGCTGCGGCATCAGGAAGGCGGCGGTCAGCTCGCCGGGCACGTAGGACGAGCCGACGTCGCACCAGGTGTAGCGATCGACCTCGCCGCGGAAGAAGCGGCTGCGGTCGGTGCCCTTCTCGCGCAGGATCTCG
>DATMJX010000168.1:0-2103 GCA_035553715.1 Methylibium sp. | reverse complement strand
CCAATCTAATCCCGGGCGGCCCGGCACGCCGCCCGCGCGCCGATACCTCAGGCCCGCGGGTGGAGAAACATTGCTTCACACGGCGCCGGTCGCCCCTCACAGGAAGCGCGCCGCGCCCTCGTTGGCCAGCGCGTCGGCCCGCTCGTTGCCCGGGTCGCCGGCGTGGCCCTTGACCCAGCGCCAGTGCACGTGATGCAGCGCCGCCAGCGCCTCGAGGCGCTGCCACAGCTCGGCGTTCTTGACCGGCTTGCGGTCGGCGGTCTTCCAGCCGCGCTGCTTCCAGCCGTGGATCCACTCGGTGATGCCCTTGCGCACGTACTCGCTGTCGGTGTGCAGCGTGACCTCGCAGGTGCGCTTGAGCGAGCCCAGCGCCTCGATCACCGCGGTCAGCTCCATGCGGTTGTTGGTGGTGCTGGCCTCACCGCCACACAGCGACTTCTCGTGGCCTTCCCAGCTCAGCCAGGCGCCCCATCCGCCGGGGCCGGGGTTGCCCTTGCAGGCGCCGTCGGTGTAGATCGTGACGGCGGGGCGGGTGATCGTCGGTCGGGTCGTGGTCATGGGGTCTCGTGGGTCTCGCGGTGACGGTGGCTGACGACGGCCGGCGCCGCGCGCGGTGTCGGCGTCTTGCGCCAGGCCGGCCCGATCAGCCGCATGCCCCGCACGCGCTTGATCGCGGTGACGGTGTAGACGGCGCCGAACACCGGCCACCAGCGATCACCGGCCTTCTCCATCCAGCCCCAGCGCTCGAGCCAGGGCTGCGAGCGCAGCGGCGGGCGGTAGCAGCCGAAGCGGCCGCCGTCGATCTCGAAGCCGAGCAGCCGCAGCCAGTCGCGCAGCCGTCGCGGCGCGATGAAGTCGCCGGCGCGCGGCAGGTACAGCGCGCGGCCGTCGGGCTCGGCGCCCAGGCGCAGCGCCCAGCGCCCGGCCCATTGGCGCGCTCCCCACAGGCTGGCGGGGTTGAAGCCGAAGGCGATCACGCGGCCCTCGGGCACCAGCACGCGCTCGACCTCGCGCAGCGTGTGATGGGGGTCGCGCGCGAACTCGAGCGTGTGCGGCAGCACCACGAGGTCGAGGCTCTGGCTCGCGAAGGGCAGTGCATCGAACTCGCAGCACACCGCGGTGGCGGCCTGGCCGCCGCGCTCGGGCGCGGCCTGCGCGAGCCAGCGGTGCGGCATCCGGTTGGCCCGCAACGCATCGAGCTCCGGCAGGCCGAGCTGCACGGCATGGAAGCCGAACACGTCGGCCACCTGCGCATCGACGACGGCCTGTTCCCAGGCGAGCAGGTAGCGCCCTGGCGGGGTCTGCAGCCAGAGGGGCAAATCTATAATCGCTGCGCTGTCCGACATGAGAATCTGGTCGCTCTCCCCGCCTTGACCGACAACCGCATCTGGATGCTCCGCGACGGCCGGCATGCCGTCGCTGTCGATCCGGGGGGCGCCGCCCCGGCCATGCAAGCTCACGAGGAGCGCGGCCCGAAGCTCAAGGTCATTGTAGTGACGCCCCCTCGCAGCGACCACGCCATCGGCTGTGCCGCACGGCGCCTGCGCAGGAAACTGCGCCCCAGCGGTCGGCCTGTTGGCCCGCCGCTCGAATGGAAACACGAGTGTTGATGATCCCCTTGATTTCACGCGCGGGCCGCGTGGCCGCACTGCTGATGCCGCTGCTGCTGGCCGCCTGCGCGACGACGGTGCCGACCGAAGCGGTGGCCCCGCCCCCGCAGGCCACGGCCCAGCCGGCCGCGCCGAGCGTGGCCACCAGCCCCCCCACGACGTCCGCATCCGCCCCCGCCGAGGACGAGGCGATCGACGCGGCCGGCACGCCGACCGACCCGCTGGCCGCCGATGCGCTCGTCGACCTTGCCGACGAGGCCGCGCGCCGTGACCTGTGGGCGCGCATCCGGCGCGGCTTTGCGATGCCCGACCTCGACACCGAGCTGGTGCGCGATCGCGAGCAGTGGTACGCGAGCCGGCCGGACTACGTCGAGCGCATGACCACCCGCTCGAGCCGCTATCTCTTCCACATCGTCGAGGAGGTCGAGAAGCGCGGCCTGCCGACCGAGCTCGCGCTGCTGCCCTTCATCGAGAGCGCGTTCAACCCGCAGGC
>DATMJX010000167.1:0-3426 GCA_035553715.1 Methylibium sp. | reverse complement strand
GACCGGCGCCGATCGAGGCCGCGACCTCGGCCACGGTGACCGGGCCGGGGAACTCGCGTTTCGAACCGTCGGGGAGCGTGATGGCGATCATGGAGGCGTTCCTGGAATGAAAAAAGCGCGGTGGAGACCGCGCTTCGAGACGAGAACGAGAGAGGACGTGCTCAGGCCGCGGTCGGACAACCTTGTCGGAAGGCGATCGACGTTCGCGGTGTCATAACCCGTGCTGCCTTTCTGCGCTCTTGCTCGTGGATGCGAGCGCGCATTGTAGGCGCGCCCGCAAGGTCCCGACCGATCAGTGGAACTGCTCTTCCTCGGTCGAGCCGCTCAGCGCCTTGACGCTCGACGAGCCGCCCTGGATCACCGTGGTGACGTCGTCGAAGTAGCCGGCACCGACTTCCTGCTGGTGCGACACGAAGGTGTAGCCCTTCTCGCGCGCCGCGAATTCCGGCTCCTGCACCATCTCGGTGTAGTGCTTCATGCCCTCGCCGCGCGCGTAGGCATGGGCGAACTGGAAAGTGTTGTACCAGTTGATGTGGATGCCAGCCAGCGTGATGAACTGGTACTTGTAGCCCAGCGCCGAGAGATCGTCCTGGAACTTGGCGATCTGCTTGTCGTCGAGGTTCTTCTTCCAGTTGAACGACGGCGAGCAGTTGTACGACAGCAGCTTGCCGGGGCACTTGGCGTGCACGGCCTGCGCGAACTCGCGGGCGAAGCCGATGTCCGGCACGCCGGTCTCGCACCACACCAGGTCGGCGTAGGGCGCGTAGGCGACACCGCGGCTGATCGACTGCTCAAGCCCGTTCCGGACGCGGTAGAAGCCCTCCTGGGTGCGCTCGCCGGTCAGGAAGGGCTTGTCGTTGGCGTCGTGGTCGCTGGTGATCAGGTTGGCGGCTTCCGCGTCGGTACGGGCCAGCACGATGGTCGGCACGCCCATCACGTCGGCGGCGAAGCGCGCGGCGATCAGCTTCTCGCAGGCTTCCTGGGTCGGCACGAGGACCTTGCCGCCCATGTGTCCGCACTTCTTGACGGCGGCCAGCTGATCCTCGAAGTGAACGCCGGCGGCGCCCGCGGCGATCATGTTCTTCATCAGCTCGAAGGCGTTCAGCACGCCGCCGAAGCCGGCTTCCGCGTCGGCGACGATCGGCAGGAAGTAGTCGATGAACTCCTTCGAGCCCGGCTCGATGCCGCGCGACCACTGGATCTCGTCGGCGCGCTTGAAGGTGTTGTTGATGCGGCGGACCATGGTCGGCACCGAGTCGTAGGCGTACAGCGACTGGTCGGGGTACATGGTTTCGCTGGTGTTGCCGTCGGCAGCGACCTGCCAGCCCGACAGGTACACGGCCTCCAGGCCAGCCTTGGCCTGCTGCATCGCCTGACCGGCGGTGATCGCGCCGAAGGCGTTCACATACCCCTTCTTGGCACCGCCGTTGACCTTCTCCCACAGCTTTTCAGCGCCACGCTTGGCCAGCGTGTACTCGGGCTGCAGGCTGCCGCGCAGGCGCACGACGTCGGCGGCGCTGTAGCCACGCTTCACGCCCTTCCAGCGCGGGTTCTCGGCCCAGTCCTTCTCGAGGGCGGCGATCTGTTGTTGACGGGTTGCTTGGCTCATGGCGGGGCTCCGGAAGGTTGAGGGGAAGCAGGAACGATGACGCACAGCGTAGCGCCAAAGTAGTGTCCTGTGAAGACTTATATCTTATATAAGACTAAAAAGAGACATGTTTAAAAACAAAGGGTTAGCGTTTTAATTTCTGAATATGAAATTCAATTTTCCGCAATGAAAAAATTTGCGGCGCCGCAGCAACTTCGGTTGTGCATCGCGGAATCCGGCACCGCAACGTGGCTCGATCCGGGCCGCGGCCGCACTGGAATCGTGCCGACCGCCCAATCTGGGGCCTGCGTAATGCCTTGATGCGGCGGGCGTCTAGCCACCGGGCCTGGCGTGCACGATTCGGGCCGCTGGCACGACCGGGCCCGGACGGGTCGGCCATGAATTCCTGGCGCCATGCCCGCCGGCATGACGCGCCCGCTTCTATGATTGCCCTGCGGTGCGCCGCAGCGGCGCTGCGCGCCGCGAGGCCACCTGGCCGCCCCGACTTCAGCCCACGGCGCGGCCGGAGGGCCATCCCGAGCACTCCCTACGTGATGAGCGCCTTTGCCTTCCTCTCGAACCATGCTTTCCTGAAGGTGCCGATCGCCGACGCGAGCCGTCGCTACGCCGTCGCCGGCCTGGCCTGGGACGGCGCGGTCAGCAACCGGCCGGGAGCGCGCTTCGGCCCGCGCGCCATCCGCGAGGCGAGCCACATGCTGTGCGACGGCGTGCACCCGCACTTCGACACCACGCCGGCCGATCAGCTCACCGACCTCGGCGACCTCCCTCTGCCCAACACCAGCCTCGCGGCGACGCGCGAGGCGATGGCGCAGCCGGTCGAGCGCCTGATCCGCGCCCACCATCTGGTCTGGCTCGGCGGCGATCATTCGGTGACGCTGCCGCTGCTGCGCGCCTACCGCGCCTGGCTCGGCCGGCCGCTGGCGGTGATCCACCTCGATGCCCACTGCGACACCTGGGAAGACCATTTCGGCGAGCCCAGCGGCCATGGCACCTGGGTCTACGAGGCGATCCGCGAAGGCCTGGTGCTCCCGGAATGCTTCACGCAGATCGGCATCCGCTCGGCCGGCGTGCGCGCGGCGCGCGACTATGTGCGCGAACAAGGCGGCCAGATCTTCGGTGCGCGCGCCCTGCGCGGGCTGGAGAGTCCCGCCCAGCTCGCACCGGTGCTCGCCGCGATCCGTGAACGCCTCGCCGCGCATGGCCACCCGCCGGTCTACCTGAGCCTGGACATCGACTGCCTCGACCCGGCATTCGCCCCTGGCACTGGCACGCCCGAGCCGGGGGGCCTGAGCACGAACCAGGTGCTGACGATCCTGGAGGAACTGGCCGACCTCGACTTCGTCGGCATGGACTGCGTCGAGGTCGCGCCGCCCTACGATCACGCGGAGCTGAGCAGCTATGCGGCCACGAGCTTCGTCTGGACCTATCTCTGCGGCCGCATCGCGCGCGGCGACCATCCCGCCTGAGGCGCCGCGGGCCGCGCGCGAGTGCGTGGCCTGCGCAGCAGCCGCAGCAGCACGCACGCCAGCGCTGCCGCGCCCAGAACCGGTCGCAGGTCCAGCCGTGCCGGTGCCGCGCGCGCGAGTTTCGGGCCCTCGAGCGCCTCGCGCAAGGCCGTGGGGTCGCCGAGACGCAGGTAGCCGAGGCCGGTCTCGCTGGCCAGCAGGCGCAGATAGTCCTCGCGCAGGGCCGACAGGTGCTCGGTGCCGGGAGTGACACCGGGCAAGGGCCGCACCACGGGCTCGTCGGGCTCGACCATCTGCTCGCCACCGACGCTGCCGCCGCGCCCAAGGCTGCGCGGATCGATCTGCAGCACC
>DATMJX010000166.1:0-3580 GCA_035553715.1 Methylibium sp. | reverse complement strand
GGTCACGACCTCCTCCAGGCCAAGGATGGGCGTGCTGCTCAATTCGTTGGGCTGGAAGGCCAGGTGCGGCACACGATGGTCAGGGTCGGCGGTGTGCAGGCGGGTGATGTCGACGAGGTCGGCGATCACGGCCGAGGCCGTCGGCTCGGAGCCGGCGCCCTTGCCGTAGTACAGAGTCGTGCCGACGGCATCGCCATGCACCACCACCGCGTTCATCGCGCCCTCGACGTTGGCGATCAGGCGCGTGGCCGGGATCAGCGTCGGGTGCACGCGCAGCTCGATGCCACCGGCATCGTCGCGCCGCTTGGTGATGCCCAGCAGCTTGATGCGGTAGCCGAGCTGCTCGGCGTAGCGGATGTCGGCCGCCTGCAGCTGGGTGATGCCCTCGGTGTAGGCGCGCTCGAACTGCACCGGCGTGCCGAAGGCGATCGCGCTCATGATCGTCGCCTTGTGCGCGGCGTCGATGCCCTCGATGTCGAAGGTCGGATCGGCCTCGGCATAGCCCAGGCGCTGCGCCTCCTTCAGCACGCCGCCGAAGTCCAGCCCCTTGGAGCGCATCTCCGAGAGGATGAAGTTGGTCGTGCCGTTGATGATGCCGGCGATCCAGCCGATGCGGTTGGCCGCCAGGCCTTCGCGCAGCGCCTTGATGATCGGGATGCCGCCGGCCACCGCGGCCTCGAAGGCCACGACCACGCCCTTGGCGCGCGCCGCCGCGAAGATCTCGGTGCCATGCACCGCGAGCAGCGCCTTGTTGGCGGTGACCACGTGCTTGCCGGCGGCGATCGCCTCCAGCACCAGGGCCTTGGCGATGCCGTAGCCACCGATCAGCTCGACGACGATGTCGATCTGCGGGTTCGCGATCACCTGGCGGGCGTCCGAGACGACCTCGGCGGCGTCGCCGACGATCGCCTTCGCGCGCGCGGCGTCGAGGTCCGCGACCATCGTGATCTCGATGCCGCGGCCGGCGCGGCGCCGGATTTCCTCCTGGTTGCGGCGCAGCACCTCGAAGGTGCCGCCGCCCACGGTGCCGATGCCGAGCAGGCCGACCTGGATGGGTTTCATCAAAAGAACGCTCATTGACAGTGACGCTTGCGGTAGTGCGCGAGGAAACGCTCGATGCGCCCGAGCGCATCGGTCAGGTCATCGGTGTTGGGAAGGAAGACAACGCGGAAATGGTCCGGCGTCGGCCAGTTGAAGCCGGTGCCCTGCACGATCAGCACCTTCTCCTCGGCCAGCAGCTCGTAGGCGAAGGCCTGGTCGTCCTGGATCGGGTAGACCTTCGGGTCCAGCCGCGGGAACATGTAAAGCGCGGCCTTCGGCTTGACCACGCTGACGCCGGGCATCGCACTCAGCATCTCGTAGGCCAGATCGCGCTGGCGCGTGAGGCGCCCCCCCGGCGCGACCAGGTCCTTGATGCTCTGGTAGCCGCCGAGCGCGGTCTGGATCGCGAGCTGGCCCGGCGTGTTGGAGCACAGCCGCATCGAGGCCAGCATGTTCAGGCCCTCGATGTAGTCCTTGGCGTGCCGCTTCTCGCCGGACACCACCATCCAGCCGGCGCGGTAGCCGCAGGAGCGGTAGTTCTTCGACAGGCCGTTGAAGGTCACGAACAGCACGTCGTCGGCGAGCGAGGCGATGCTGGTGTGCGTGTTGCCGTCGTACAGCGTCTTGTCGTAGATCTCGTCGGCGAACACGATCAGCTGGTGCTGGCGCGCGATCTCGACGATCTCGCGCAGGAAGCTCTCCGGGTAGAGCGCGCCGGTCGGGTTGTTCGGGTTGATGACGACGATCGCGCGCGTGTTCGGCGTGATCTTGCGGCGGATGTCGTCGAGGTCGGGCAGCCAGTCGGACTGCTCGTCGCACAGGTAGTGCACCGGGTTGCCGCCCGACAGCGACACCGCCGCAGTCCACAGCGGGTAGTCGGGTGCCGGCACCAGCACCTCGTCGCCGTTGTCGAGCAGCGCGTTCAGGCTCATCACGATCAGCTCGGAGGCGCCATTGCCGAGATAGACGTCGTCGACCGTCACGTCGGCGATCTTCTTCTCCTGCGTGTAGTGCACCACCGCGCGACGCGGGGCGAACAGGCCCTTGCTGTCCGTGTAGCCCGCCGTCTGCGACAGGTTGCGGATCATGTCCTGCACGATCTCGTCGGGCGGGTCGAAGCCGAACACAGCCAGGTTGCCGATGTTCAGCTTGATGATCTTCTGGCCCTCCTCCTCCATCTGCCGGGCCTTGTCGAGCACCGGGCCGCGGATGTCGTAGCAGACGTTGGCGAGCTTGCTGGACTTGACGATCGGCTTGGACACGCGGGGCTTTCGGCGTCGGAGGGACCTAAAATTTTCCCATGAAATTGCAGCCCGACCGCATCGCCGCCGCCAACGTGATCGGGGGCTACAACGCCGCCAGCGTCGACATCGGCGGGCGCGATTGGACCGAGAGCCTGCTGCTGCCCTGGGCCGGCGAGGTGCAGGCCTGGGACGGCGCCTCCTTCGATACGCTGAGTGCTGCGCACTTCGAGCGCGCCGCCGGCCTGGGGCCCGAGCTGGTGCTGTTTGGCAGCGGCCGTCGGCTGCGCTTCCCGCGCCCCGAGTGGCTGCGCCCGCTGATCGAGCGACGCATCGGCATCGAAACGATGGACACGCGTGCGGCCTGCCGCACCTACAACCTGCTCGTGGCGGAGGGCCGCAGCGTGGTCGCGGCCCTGCTGCTGGAGCGGGAGGGCTGAAGACGCGGGCCTTTATAATTCGACGCTTGCCGCACCCGGCACGCCTCACCCGCAATACCTTACATGACGCCCGCCCTCAACAAAACCCTACCGGACTTTGAAGCGCAGGCCACCGGCGGCGTGACGTTCACGCCCCAGGGCTATCTGGGCCAGACCGTTGTCCTTTATTTCTACCCCAAGGACAACACCCCCGGCTGCACCACCGAGGCGATGCAGTTTCGCGATCGCCACAAGGATTTCCTGAAGTCCGGCGCGGTGGTGTTCGGCGTCTCGCGCGACAACATGGTCTCGCACGAGAAGTTCAAGACCAACCTCGAGCTCCCCTTCGAGCTGATCGCCGACACCGAAGAGAAGCTCTGCCACATGTTCGGCGTGGTCAAGAACAAGATCATGTACGGCAAGAAGGTCAAGGGCATCGAGCGCAGCACCTTCCTGATCGACCCGCAGGGCGTGCTGGTGGCCGAGTGGCGCGGCATCAAGGTCGCCGGCCATGTCGACGAGGTCCTGAAGGCCGTCAAGTCGATCAAGAAGGCCGCCTGAGCCTGCCCCCGGATGTGCCGGTCACGCGACGGGAGTCATTGATGGCTCCTTCGCGATATGCATAATGGCCGCATGCCTGTGAGTCTCTCACCGCATCCAAGCAAGCCGCACAGCTGACTGTGCGGCTTTTTGTTTTCTACGGCCCGCGAAGTCCATGCCCCTGCCCAAGCCTCCCGCGAAGAAAGCCTCTCTTCTCAGTGCCAGTGACTTCGATGCCCAGGCTGTCCCGAAACCGGGGCAGCGCTCCACCAAGCAGGATGCCGCTGCCACCGAGGGAGCCCTGCTCGACCTGTTCGACCCCCATCCCCGCCCCCCGGC
>DATMJX010000165.1:0-9493 GCA_035553715.1 Methylibium sp. | reverse complement strand
GAGCTGACCGCGCAGATGAAGCGGCTCGCGACGCTGCCGGTCGACGAGAAGAAGGCGCGCGGCGCCGAGATCAACGCCGCCAAGCAGCAGGTCGAGGGCTTGCTCAACGCGCGGCGCCAGGCGCTCGCCGATGCCGAGCTCGAGCGCCAGCTGCGCGCCGAGGCGCTCGACGTCACGCTGCCGGGGCGCCGCCGCGGCTCGGGCGGGCTGCACCCGATCACGCGGGCGATGGAGCGCATCGAGGCGATCTTCGGCTCGATGGGCTTCGAGGTTGCCGACGGCCCGGAGATCGAGACCGACTGGTTCAACTTCACCGCGCTGAACACGCCGGCGGACCACCCGGCGCGCTCGATGCACGACACTTTTTATGTCGAGGGCGGGCACCTGCTGCGCACCCACACCAGCCCGATGCAGATCCGCCACGCGGTGCGCCACGTCAAGCGGCACCGTGCGGCGCTCGACGCCGGGCTGCCGATGCCCGAGATCCGCGTGATCGCGCCGGGCCGCACCTACCGCGTCGACAGCGACGCGACGCACTCGCCGATGTTCCACCAGGTCGAGGGTCTGTGGGTCGGCGAGAACATCTCGTTCAAGGACCTGAAGTCGGTCTACGTCTCGTTCATCCGCGCCTTCTTCGAGACCGAGGACCTGACGATCCGCTTCCGGCCGAGCTACTTCCCCTTCACCGAGCCGAGCGCCGAGATCGACATGATGTTCGGCAGCGGGCCGCTGAAGGGCCGCTGGCTGGAGGTCTCGGGCTCCGGCCAGGTGCACCCGCAGGTGATCCGCAACATGGGGTTGGATCCGGAGCGCTACATCGGCTTCGCCTTCGGCTCGGGCATCGACCGGCTGGCGATGCTGCGCTACGGCGTGTCCGACCTGCGCCTGTTCTTCGACGGCGATCTGCGCTTCCTGTCCCAGTTCAAGTAAGCCGCCATGCAATTCCCCGAATCCTGGTTGCGCGAGTTCTGCAACCCACCGCTGACCACGGCCGAGCTGGCCGAGACGCTGACCATGGCCGGCCTCGAGGTCGAGGAACTGCGGCCGGTGGCGCCGCCGTTCTCGAAGATCGTCGTCGCGCAGGTGCTGGCGCTCGAGAAGCACCCGAATGCCGACCGCCTGAACGTCTGCCAGGTCGATGCCGGCACCGGCGCGCCGCTGCAGATCGTCTGCGGCGCGCCCAACGTCGCCGTGGGCCTGAAGGTGCCCTGTGCGCTGGTCGGCGCCGAGCTGCCGCCGGCCGAGGAGGGCGGGGAGCCCTTCTCGATCAAGCTCGGCAAGCTGCGCGGCGTCGAGAGCGCCGGCATGCTGTGCTCGGCGCGCGAGCTCAAGCTGTCGGAAGAGAACGCCGGCTTGCTGGTGCTGGCGGCCGACGCACCGGTCGGCCAGAGCCTGCGCGATCACCTGCGGCTCGACGACACGCTGATCACGCTGAAGCTCACGCCCAACCTCGCGCATTGCCTGAGCATCTACGGCATCGCGCGCGAGCTGAGTGCGCTGACCGGCGCGCCGCTGGCGCAGCCGAGCTTCCCGCGGGTGCCGGTGGTGCATGACGCCAGGCTGCCGGTGCGCATCGAGGCGCCCGACCTGTGCGGCCGCTTCTCGGGTCGCATCGTCCGTGGCGTGAACCCGAAGGCGCAGACCCCCGCGTGGATGGTCGAGCGCCTGGCGCGCTGCGGCCAGCGCCCGGTCAGCCCGCTGGTCGACATCTCGAACTACGTGATGTTCGAGTACGGCCGGCCCTCGCACATCTTCGACCTCGACAAGATCCACGGCGGCCTGGTCGTGCGCTGGGGCCGCGAGGGCGAGTCGCTCGAGCTGCTCAACGGCAACACGATCACGGTCGATGCGCAGGTCGGTGTGATCGCCGACGAGCGCCAGGTGGAATCGCTGGCCGGCATCATGGGCGGCCAGGCCACCGCGGTGTCCGACGACACCCGCAACGTTTACGTCGAGGCGGCCTTCTGGTGGCCGCAGGCGGTGATGGGGCGCTCGCGGCGCTACAACTTCAGCACCGACGCCGGCCATCGCTTCGAGCGTGGCGTCGACCCGGCGCAGACGGTCGAGCACATCGAGCGCATCACCGCGCTGATCCAGCAGGTCTGCGGCGGCGAGGCCGGGCCGATGGACGACAGCGTCACGCGGCTGCCCGAGCGTGCGCCGGTGACGCTGCGCGTCGCTCGCGCGGCCAAGGTCATCGGCATGCCGCTCACGCAGGCCGAGTGCGCCGGCGTGTTCCGCCGGCTCGGCCTCGAGGTGGCGGAAGGCGAGGGCCACCTGACCGTCACGCCACCGAGCTGGCGTTTCGACCTCGCGATCGAGGAAGACCTGATCGAGGAGGTGATCCGCATCATCGGCTACGGTCGGCTGCCCGACACGCCGCCGCTCGCGCCGGTCGCGCCCAAGGTGCGGTCCGAGTCGAAGCGTGGCCTGCATGCGCTGCGTCACGCGATGGCCGGCCTGGACTACCAGGAGACGGTCAACTTCAGCTTCGTCGAGGAGCGCTGGGAGCGCGAGCTGGCCGGCAACGAGCAGCCGATCCGGCTGCTGAACCCGATCGCCGCGCCGCTGGCCGTGATGCGCTCAAGCCTGATCGGCAGCCTCGTCAACGTGCTGCGCTTCAATCTGGCGCGCAAGGCGCCGCGCGTGCGGGTGTTCGAGATCGGCCGGGTGTTCCTGCGTGACGCGACGGCCGCCGATACCGATGCGACGGTGGCGGGCCTGGCCCAGCCGCTGCGCGTCGCAGCGCTGGCCTACGGGGGCGCCGACGCGCTGCAGTGGGCGGCAGGCGAGCGGCCGGTGGACTTCTACGACCTCAAGGGCGACGTCGAGGCGCTGCTGGCGCCGCGCGGCGTGCGCTTCGTCGCCGCGACCCACCCGGCGCTGCACCCGGGGCGCTGCGCGCGCATCGAGCTCGACGGTCGTGCGGTCGGCTGGCTCGGCGAGCTGCATCCGCGCTGGCGGCAGGCCTATGAGTTGCCGCAGGCGCCGGTCGTGTTCGAACTCGATGCCGATGCGCTGGCCGAGCGGCCCTTGCCGTCTTATCAGCCGATCTCGAAGCAGCAGGCGGTGCAACGCGATCTCGCGGTGGTGGTCGGCGAGGCGGTCAGCCATGAGGCGCTGATCGATGCCGTCAGCGCCGCCCCCACCGGTGGCGTGGTCCGCGGCGCCCGGCTGTTCGACGTCTACCGCCCCAAGACGTCGGGTGGCGAACTCGCGGCTGGTGAGCGCAGCCTGGCGTTGCGGCTCGACCTGCTCGACGACGAGGCGACGCTGACCGACGAACGCATCGAAAGCGCCGTGCAAGCGGTACTGGACACGCTGGCCGATCGGCTGGGTGCGCGGTTGCGTGCCTGAACCCAACGAGGACCCTCCCATGGATCGAGCCCTGCTGTCGAGCCTGGAAACGCCGACGCTGACGAAGGCCGAGTTGGCCGATCTGTTGTTCGAGCGCCTCGGCCTGAACAAGCGTGAGTCGAAGGACATGGTCGAAGCCTTCTTCGAGCTCGTGCATGCGCAGCTCGTCGACGGAGACGACGTCAAGTTGTCCGGTTTCGGCAATTTCCAGATCCGGCGCAAGGCACCGCGCCCCGGCCGCAACCCGCGCACCGGCGAAACGATTCCGATCAAGGCTCGCAACGTCGTGACGTTTCATGCCAGCCACAAACTCAAGGGAGTCGTGCAAGGTGACATACCGGCCGGGGAAGAGTTCGAGTAAAGTCTGAAGAATCGTCCTCTAGAGCCTTGATTTCCAATGGAAAAGGCGCTGCCACCGATCCCCGTCAAGCGCTATTTCACGATCGGTGAGGTGAGCGAGCTGTGCGGCGTCAAGCCTTATGTGCTGCGCTACTGGGAACAGGAGTTCAGCCAGCTCAAGCCGATGAAGCGCCGCGGTAACCGGCGTTACTACCAGCACCACGAGGTGCTGCTGATCCGGCGCATCCGGGAACTGCTGTACGAGCAGGGCTTCACGATCAGCGGAGCGCGCAACCGCCTGGCCGAGACGGCGGCCCTGCGTGGCACGGGCATGCCGCCGGCGGGCTTGGTCGAGCCCGATGAGGGGGCGGAACTGCAGCAAGAGCCTGTTCTGGAGGCGGCCGCCGCGATCCCGTCGGCTGCAGCGACCACCTCGGTGCGCATCGACATGGACGCCGGGCCGGTCGCGTCGGTGCGTGAAGAGCTGCTGTCGATCCGGCGCCTGCTGACACCCTGAACGGGTGATCTGCGGACACACTTCAAGCTAGGGGGCGGTGCATCCGACGGGGTGTCGCTCGGCATACTTTCACCTGCGTGGCGCGGCCTCATGGGCAGCGCGCAGGAGCAAGTCGGAGTCGAGCGGTGGCCAAGCTGGTGTTCAAGTACGTCCCACCGTCCGGGTTGTCGGAGACGTCGCCCGCAAGCGGGCGCGACGCTCGGACGGAGATCCCCGGCGAGGTCTGGGAGTCCGCCGCCAAGTGCGAGCGCTGGTGGTATGAGTCGTCCTACGACCTTCGGACAGGTCTCGACGTGAGCGAGGACGACCCGCAGACCATTCCGGGGGACCTGCTCGACGAACTCTTCAAGCCCTGAGCGAGGCGAGCGACAAAACAAAAAGGGGTAGCCGATCGGCTACCCCTTTGTCGTTCATTGGTCGGGACGGCGGGATTCGAACTCGCGACCCCTTGCACCCCATGCAAGTGCGCTACCAGGCTGCGCTACGCCCCGAAGCCGCACAGTATACCGGCCTTCCTCGCGCGCTTTGCGCGCTCAGGCGATATCGGCGCAATGCAGCGTGTAGCGCTCCTGCGTGCGATCGGCGAAATAGCGTCGCAGCGTCTCGCTGACCGTGCGAAAGGCGAGGTCCTCCCAGGGGAGTTCATGCTCGGCGAACAGCCGCACTTCGAGTGACTCGGCCCCCGGGGCGAAGTCGATGTCGCGCAGTGCCGCCCGGTAGAAGAGGTGAATCTGCCCGACCCGCACGACGTTGAGCACCGTGTAGAGGCCCAGCAGGTCGACGCGCGCACCGGCTTCCTCGGCCGTCTCGCGCACCGCGCCCTGCTCGGTGCTCTCGCCGAGTTCGAGGAAGCCGGCCGGCAGCGTCCAGAAGCCGTGACGCGGCTCGATCGCCCGGCGGCACAGCAGCACGCGGTCGCCCCACACCGGCAGGGTGCCGACGACGGTCAAGGGGTTTTCGTAGTGGACCAAGCCGCAGTTCGCGCAGACCGCTCGTTCGCGGTTGTCATCCGAGGGGATGCGGTACTCGGCGTGGCCACCGCAGTCCTTGCAATGGCGGATGCTGCGCGGGCGGAACATGCGTGGCAGTGTAGCGAGCACATGGCATCATCATCGGCCCCTGGGGCTGCCACCGTCTGTCCGCATGGCCTTCGTCATCGACCCGCCCGACGCCGTCAGCGCGCCCGTCACGGGCAGCACGGCGCGTTTCCCGGTACGCCGCATCTATTGCGTCGGCCGCAACTACGCCGAGCACGCTCAGGAGATGGGGCACAGCGGCCGTGAGGCCCCGTTCTTCTTCCTGAAACCCGGTGATGCGCTGCTGCCGGTCGAGTCCGGCGTGACCGGCGCGATGTCCTATCCGTCGCTGACGCAGGACCTGCATCACGAGGTCGAGCTGGTCGTGGCGATCGGTCGCGGCGGCCGCGACATCGCGGCTGCACAGGCACTCGAGCATGTCTGGGGCTATGCGGTCGGTCTCGACATGACACGTCGCGACCTGCAGGCCGAGATGAAGAGGAGCGGTCGCCCCTGGTGCATCGCCAAGGGCTTCGAGGCTTGCGCGCCGATCGGACCGATCACGCCGGCGGCCGCGGTGCCGGGTGTCCACGGCGCGCCGATCGCGCTCGACGTCAATGGCGTGGTGCGCCAGCTCAGTCACATCGACCGCATGATCTGGAGCGTCGCCGAGGTGATCGAGCACCTGTCGAGAGCATGGACGCTGGCGCCCGGCGACCTGATCTACACCGGTACGCCGCAGGGCGTCGCGGCGGTGCACCCGGGCGACGTGATCGAGGCGCGCATCGAGGGGCTGGAGCCACTGCGAGTGCGGATCGTCGACTGAGGGCCGATGGCGATGGAGCTGTACAGCTACTTCCGCTCCTCGGCGGCGTTTCGCGTGCGCATCGCGCTCGAGCTCAAGGGCCTGGGCTACGACTACCGCGCTGTCGATCTGTCCGGCAACAGGCAGCAGGGGGAAGCTTACGCCGCGGTGTCGGCGACGCGGCTGGTGCCGCAGCTGGTCGACGGCGACGCGTCGATCGGTCAGTCGATCGCGATCATCGAGTACCTCGACGAGT
The DNA here is from genome assembly GCA_035553715.1 of Methylibium sp. Taxonomy (GTDB): domain Bacteria; phylum Pseudomonadota; class Gammaproteobacteria; order Burkholderiales; family Burkholderiaceae_C; genus Methylibium. Next base: position 3,203 of record DATMJX010000165.1, on the reverse strand, counting down.
GTCATCCGAAGCCGCCGTTGCTGCCCGGCTCGGCGCGCGATCGCGCGCGCATCCGCTCGCTCGCGCTGGACGTCGCCTGCGAGATCCATCCGCTGAACAACCTGCGCGTGCTGCGCTACCTGGTGCGCGCGAGCTGAAGGTCGATGAGGCGGCGAAGAACGGCTGGTACCGGCACTGGGTCGAGCAAGGCCTCGTCGTGCTCGAGCGCAGGCTGGCTACCGAGCCGCAGACCGGGCGCTACTGCCACGGCGACGCACCGACGCTGGCCGACTGCGTGCTGGTGCCGCAGATTTTCAATGCCCGGCGCTTCGACTGCCGGCTCGACGCGGTCCCGACCGTGATGCGCGTGTTCGAGGCCTGCATGGCACTGCCGGCCTTCCAGCGTGCCCAGCCCTCGGCCTGTCCCGACGCCGAACCGTGAGCACGGTCGCACACCCCGACTGGCTGCGCCCGGCCTTCGCGACCCCCGGCATCGCGGCGCTGATGACGACGCGTGCCGGCGGTTGCAGCAGCGGCGTCTATGCGAGCCTGAACCTCGGCGACGCCGTCGGCGATGACCCATCGTGTGTGGCGCGCAACCGCGGGCGCCTCGCGGCGGCGCTCGGTGCCCGGCCCACCTGGCTGCGCCAGGTCCATGGCCGGCGCGTGGTGCGGCTGCCGGCCCGGGGCACGCCCGAGGCCGACGCCTGCGTCACGACCGAGCCCGGTCAGGTCTGTGTGATCCAGGTGGCCGATTGCCTGCCGGTGCTCCTCGCCGCGCCGGGCGCGCGCGGCGTTGCCGCCGCCCATGCCGGATGGCGCGGACTGGCCGGTGGCGTTCTCGAGGCGACGGTCGCCACGCTGTGCGAGGCGACCGGCTGCGCGGCGGGCGAGTTCGAGGCCTGGCTCGGCCCCTGCATCGGGCCACGGCGATTCGAGGTCGGCGCGGACGTGCTGGCAGGCTTCGGGGTCGCGCCGGAGCGCGCGCACCCGCGCTTTGTGCCTGCTCGGCCGGGCCACTGGCTGGCCGACCTGGCCGGCCTCGCGCGTGACCGGCTCGCTGCACTCGGGATCGAGCGCGTCAGCGGCGGCGACTGGTGCACCGTCGAGCAGGCTTCACGCTTCTTCTCGTTCCGCCGCGACCGGCCGCGGTTCGGCAACAGCGGTCGCATGGCCGCCGCGATCTGGATCACCAGCCGTGTCTGAAGCCTCCGCGGCGCGCCGCGCACGGCGCCGGGCTGGCGTGCCGAGGATGTACATCACCACCGCCAGCGGCGCGATGCCGTACAGCAAGAAGGTGAACGCCGCGCCGAGCACGCTGCCTTGCGCGTGGGTCGCCTCCGCCACGGCCATCATCAAAACGACATAAAGCCAGGCAATCGCAACGAGGTACATGGGGTGGCCGGAGAGCAGGGATCGGAGGTTGTCAGAAAGGCTGCGGCGTTCAGTTCGACGCAAGCCTGTGGCTGATAATCGTCCAAATCGCGAGGAGATGCATGAACACTGACGCTGGCGCGTGGCCTGGATTCGGTGCCGGGTTCGACCCGAGCCGCTCCGCTCAGGAGCTGACCGAGGGGTGGATGAAGGCGATGCAGGGGCTCACCGGTCTGCAGTTCGCGCCGGAAGCGATCAGCAAGCTCCAGGCCGATTACCTGCAAGAGGCCACGGCATTGTGGAACCAGGCCACCGGCCAGGCGAGCACGGCGGCCCCCAGCGACCGCCGCTTCGCCTCCAAGGAGTGGAGCAGCAACCCGGCGTCGGCGTTCATGAGCAGCCTGTACCTGCTCAACGCGCGCATGCTGATGGAAATGGCCGAGCAGGTGCAGGCCGACGAGAAGACCCGTCAGCGCATCCGCTTCGCGGTCCAGCAATGGGTGGACGCGGCGTCGCCCTCCAACTACCTGGCGCTCAACCCCGAGGCGCAGCGCAAGGCGATCGAGACGCAGGGCGAGAGCATCGCCCAGGGGTTGCAGCACCTGTGGCGTGACATCCAGCAGGGGCATGTATCGCAGACCGACGAGAGCGTGTTCGAGGTGGGCCGCAATGTCGCGACGACCGAGGGCGCGGTGGTCTACGAGAACGAGCTGTTCCAGCTGCTTGAGTACAAGCCGTTGACCGAGAAGGTCTACGAGCGGCCGCTGCTGGTGGTGCCCCCCTGCATCAACAAGTTCTACATCCTCGACCTGCAGCCCGAGAACTCTTTCGTGCGCCACGCGGTGAGCCAGGGCCATCGCGTGTTCCTGGTCAGCTGGGTCAACGCGACCGAGGCGGTGCAGGACAAGACCTGGGACGACTACATCGAGGACGCGGTGATCCGTGCGATCACCGAAGTGCAGGCGATCTCGCGTCAGCGCCAGATCAACGTGCTCGGCTTCTGCGTCGGTGGCACGCTGCTGGCGACTGCGCTGGCGGTGCTGGCCGGCCGCGGCGAGAAGCCGGCGGCCAGCCTGACGATGCTGACGAGCTTCCTCGATTTCGGGGACACCGGCATCATCGATGTCTTCATCGACGAGGCCTCGGTACGGCTGCGTGAGCTCGCGATCGGACAGGGGGGGCTGCTGCGCGGCCACGAACTCGCGACGACCTTCAGCTTCCTGCGACCCAACGACCTGGTCTGGAACTACGTCGTCGGCAATTACCTGAAGGGCGAGACGCCGCCGCCCTTTGACCTGCTCTACTGGAACTCCGACAGCACCAACCTGCCGGGCCCGATGTTCTGCTGGTACCTGCGCCACACCTACCTGCAGAACGATCTGCGCACGCCCGGCAAGGTCAGCGTCTGCGGCCAGCCGATCGATTTGCGCCACCTCGACATGCCGGCCTTCCTCTATGCCTCGCGCGAGGATCACATCGTGCCCTGGCACAGTGCCTACGAGAGCGTGCACATCCTGCCCGGCAAGAAGCAGTTCGTGCTGGGCGCCTCCGGGCACATCGCGGGCGTGATCAACCCGCCGGCGAAGAAGAAGCGCAACTACTGGGTGAACCCGAAGCTGCCGAAGACGGCCGATGCCTGGTTTGACGGGGCGACCGAGCAGGCCGGCAGCTGGTGGCCGGCCTGGTACGACTGGCTCGCCGGTCATGCTGGCAAGGCAATTGCTGCACCGAAGAGCTATGGCGACCGGACGCACAAGGCCATCGAGCCCGCGCCCGGCCGCTATGTGAAGGCCAAGGCCTGAAACCGTCCTATCCGCAGAGCACCGAGGAACCTGTCATGAGCACCGAGA
>DATMJX010000164.1:0-3399 GCA_035553715.1 Methylibium sp. | reverse complement strand
CGGTGGTGGTGCGAACTGGGCGGGTTTGGCTGGCTTGTTTGCCGCTTTTCCGATTCAAGTCGGCCTCAACAATGCCGAGGCAGACACCGCCTGAGCGGGCCTGCCTCGGCATTGTTGAGGCCGACTTGAATCGGAAAAGCGGCAAACAAGCCAGCCAAACCCGCCCAGTTCGCACCACCACCGTGGCGCCGCCGGCCTACGATGCCGACCCATGGACCTGAAGCTCAAGCCCTTCGACTTCGCGCAGGCGGCCACCCGGGCCGGCATGCCACAGGTCGCCGAGCGGGTGCGTCAGAGCACGCAGGCCGCCGCGGCGCCGCAGGCGAGCTTCCAGACCAGCTTCAGCGCCGCGCTCAAGCAGGTCAGCGCGGCGCAGAACGAGGCCACGGAGCTGCAGAAGCAGGTCCAGCTCGGCAACCCGACAGTCAGCATCGAGCAGACCATGATCGCGATGCAGAAGGCCCAGATCGGCTTCCAGGGTGCGCTGCAGGTGCGCAACCGGATGGTGCAGGCCTACACGGACATCATGCAGATGCAGGTGTGACGGGCGTCACGCCGGGGCCGTGACCAGGCCCCACAACCACCAGCCGCACAGCCCGGCGCCCAGCAGCCAGACCGCGACGATCAGCACCGCGCCCCAGACGAGCTTGGGCGCGCGCCCGCCGGCCGCCTCGGCCTCGGCGAGCCGCGCGCGCCACAGCGGCGCGGGCGTGAGCCGGATCGCCAGCGCGACACCCAGCGGCAGCAGGATCAGCTCGTCGAGCTGGCCGATCAGCGGGATGAAGTCGGGGATCAGGTCGATCGGGCTGAGCGCGTACAGCAGCACCGCCAGCGCCACCAGCTTGGGCCCGCGCGGCGTGTCCGGGTGCTGCATCAGCTTCCACAGCGCGAGCAGGTAGATCCCGAGCCGGGCACGGTTGGCGGCCCCGAACAGCGTGCGCAGCGTCATGCGCAGCTCCGGTGGGGCGGCGGGGACAGGGCGGCGAAGGCGGCGGTCATGTCGGTCAGCATTCTGACCAAAGGCGCGGAGGGCTACACCCCAGGCCGCGTCTTTGGCCGGCGGTGGGGTCCACTGCCACACGATCCACGTTCGCCGCCTCACGCATTGCGGTCAGCTCGCCGCTTCGAACGATTGGCACCGCGCTGATGCAGATTCCATCTCGGCACGGGCACGCATCGCACAGCCCACCTCAGATGCCGGATATACGACTGCAGGCTCGCTCACCCGTGCCCTCTCCAGATCGATCACTCGCTGGCTTTTGCGGGGGAGTCCATATAGGAAGGGTTAGCCGTCATTTCTTCCGAACCAAATAGGTTGCCCGAAACTCTTCGACGTTACTCACAAAAGCAGTGCGGTGAATCATCCGATGACAGTTCGAGCACAAGACGGTGAAGTCCCTTTTCGCGTCTAGTGTCAACTTCTGCCCTTTTAACTCGGAGAGAGGGACGAGATGGTGCGCCTCTATGAAATCTCGTCCAATGCTCCCGTACTTCGATTGAAAGTCAAAGCCACACGCTTTGCATGTGTACCCGTGAGCGAGCTTCGCCTTATGGGCTAGCTTGCGGTTTCGTTCCACTCGCTTGTGCTCGCGGAGTATTCGCAAATCTTCTTCCCCCAGGCTGATCTCATCCTCTTCCGCCTCAGCGCGCTCGAAGAGTTCTGGTTCTCGCGAGACCAAGGCAAAGTAAAGATCAACGAAGCGACGCAGATCCGCTGCAAGTGCCGAGTCGTTTGGTAGCTTGTCGCGCGGATAGTAGACAGAGCAGACGTTCCCTGCCTCGTAGTAAGAGCTCAGATTCGCCGAGCCACTTGCAGCTAGATCGAGGTCACCTGTTGTTAGTCCATCTGCAAGCGGTCCGAGCCGAGCAAGAAAGTCCGCGGAGCGGACTCGCAGCGCCCTCTTAGCCTCGGAACCGTACTGCTTTCGTGCACTGGTCACACCCTGATTGAGCGATAGATATACCCCGCCAAAATCTTCACGCACGAGATAGACGATGTAGTAGCCGTCTTGGGCACTCTCAGTTATCAGCCGGTCGTATATGGCAGCCCATGGCGCCCGGGCCCAATTCCCCTGCCCGGGGCTACCGTGGGTCACATAGCGCGGATTCGGTCCGATGGCTTCTCTGAGAACACTTGGGACCTCATTTCGAATGAAGTCCGCGATAGAATCGCCAGCAAACCGACGTTCGATTGCTTTCGGGTATTCATCAAGAAAGAGGCTTAGTGCTGCCAGCAGGCTCATGACGGCTAACGTTAAATGGTCCGAACAGCGTGCTCGGCCGGATTCGGCCTAAGCAGCGCGCACGGCGCGATGATCACCGGCCCGGTTGCCCTCTGCAAACCCCCGAAGTCGGCATGTCGCTGGTGGTGCATCAGACCGCCTGAATTTCGGCAGATGCCGAAATTCGTGACACCGGATGCCGAGGCCTCGCCAGCGGCCTTGCTGAACCGGCGCCGCGCCACCAGGGCCCGCCACGCGCTGCGCTCCGCCGCTAGGCACTGACGATCCACCCCTCCAGCGCATCAACCTGCGCCGGCCACCCGTACCGGGGCTGCGTCGCGGCCCAGGCCGCCTGCACCAGGCAGAGCACCGCGTCGAGCCGGTCCCCGCTCGCGTCCGCCACCAGCGCGTCGCGCTGCGCATGCCGCAGCTTGAGCCGCAGGCCCAGCCGCGTGCGGCCTTGCTCCAGCGCGTCCACCAGGTCCTTGCGCGCAATCAGCCGCTCGGGCGTCTGCCGGGCGCGCTCGTCGCTCTTGTAGGAGCGCGCGCCGATCAGCTCGCGCGCCAGCAGGCCCGGGTAGGCCTCGAGCGCGACGCGCTGCGCATCGCCCGCGTGCAGGCCGGCCAGCGTGACGCCGGCGTCGATCAGGCGCGGCACGCCGGCGTGCAGCATGAAGGCCACCGGCGGGTTGACCCACTTCATCGACGGGCTCGCGCCGGCCGGGCCGTCGCAGGCGCGGTGCGCGAACTTGGCGCCCGCCGGCCGCGCGGCGCAGAAGGCGGCGAAGGTCGTGCGGATCGCCGCGCGGTCCAGCGCCGCGACGTGGCGCATCAGCGCCAGCCAGTCGCGCGGCCAGCCGAGCGACTCGACCAGCTCGCGCGGCAGCCCGAAGGGCAGGTCGAAGCCGCCGATCCACGGCCCGGGGCGCGCGAGCAGCGCGTCGAAGGCGGCGAAGTCGCTCAGCGCCTCGAGGTCGCCGAGCCGCAGCAGCGCGCCGTCGCGCTCGCCGTGGGCCACCGTGATCGGCTTGCGCCGCGTGGGCGCGCTGGTGAAGTCGACGCCGAGCAGGCGCGGCGCCGTGAGAGTGGAATGCGTCATGACGGCTCCCACTGTAGGGGCGGCGGCCACGGCCCGCGGCCGGCAGCGGCCGCGACAATGCGCGCGATGAGCGCGATC
>DATMJX010000163.1:0-4356 GCA_035553715.1 Methylibium sp. | reverse complement strand
CTCGCATCCTGCAATCGCAAGATCGGCGCCGATCCGCGGGGAGCTCGTCCTGGGTTGGTTGACCCACTACGGGGTCGGCATCGCCTACGCGGCGCTCTTTCTGAGCATTTTGGGCCTGGACTGGGCTGTCCGCCCTGCGTTGCTGCCCGCCCTAGGCTTCGGCTTGGCGACAGTGGCAGCGCCCTGGTTGGTGATGCAGCCGGCAATGGGCGCCGGCATCGCGGCCGCCAAGACCCCCTCGCCGCGCAGTAACCGGCTGCGCAGCCTGGCCAATCACGCTGTATTCGGGGGCGGTTTGTATCTGACCGCGCTGGCCATGGGCTGGAGTACGCGATGAGTGGTTCACGAGCCTTATCGAGCGCGCAATGTGAAGCCTTGCGGCGGCGGCTCCACCCTGAGATTCCGGCAACCGGCGTCGCCTGCGTCTACGGCCAGTGGTGCAGCCGCTCCCTGAGCGCGCCACCGTCTGCGCAGACGCTGCAGCCTGAGGGGGCTTCCATGTTCCTCAGTCTGAATTCCACTTTGGAGGTGCTTCGATGAAAAGCTTGGCAGTCATCTATCACAGCGCCCAGGGACACACGGCGCACATCGCTCGCAAGATTGCCGACGGAGCCCGCTGCGTTGCGGACGTTGACGTGCAGTTGTTGCAGGCGCAGCAGGTGGCGGCAGCTCCCGATGAACTCGTCAGGTACGACGGCTTCATTCTCGGCTCGCCGACCTACCTCGGCGGCGTGTCAGGTCCGTTCAAGTCGTTCATGGATGCCACCGGTCGGCTGTGGCGGAACCAGGCTCTGAAGGGAAAGCTGGCGGCGGGCTTCACCGTGTCCTCGCTCCCGGCTGGGGACAAGCAGTCGACACTGCTGTCAATGTTCGTCTTCTGCATGCAGCACGGCATGCTCTGGATGGGCAATCCCATCCTGCCGGAACAACACAGCGGCGTGCCCTACGACGAGGCGGCCAATCGTCTCGGTTCCTGGTCTGGGCTGATGGCCCAGGCTGCTCACTCCGCGGCGGCGGATTCGTTCGTGCCGGGCGACCTCAAAACAGCCGCTCTGTTCGGCGGCAACTTTGCTCGATGCCTGCATCGGATAGGGCCCAGCGGTGCGCTGAACCATCACGCCATGGCGGCAACGGCGTGATTCCGCAGAAGTACGCCGCGGTTCTGTTCGGGCTGCTTCTTTCGGGGGCGATGTCGCTGCTCGTCGCTGGCATTTCTACCTTCAGGGCGATCGGCTTGGCACCGGACTTTGCCGCCGTTTGGGGGGATGCCTGGCTGGGGGCATGGCCCGTGGCGTTCCCCGTCGTGCTGGTTGTCGCTCCGTTGACGCGCAAGATGGTGGCCGCGCTGACGGCCGACGATTGAAGCGCCCGCCCCTTGCCGCCGGCCGGTCCGCGCCGGGCGCCGGCCGCACTGGCTGTCGGCTCACCGAGAGGCGAGCCGGCCCGCTCAGTCCGACTGCCGTGCGCTGGAATACGGCGCGAACTGGCGCACGTTCTCATCGACCTGCAGGCGGCGCCCGATCGCCGGGAAGGCGCGTTGCGCACAGTTCTCACGCTCGCAGACCTTGCAGCCGACCCCGATCGGTGTCGCCGCCTCGGGGTTGTTCAGATCGAGGCCGGTGCCATAGACGATGCGATGCGCATGCCGCACGTCGCAGCCCAGCGCGACCGAGAAGGTGCGCCCGGGGGCGCCATAGCCACCGCGCTGGCGCGAGATGCAGCGCGCCACCCACAGATAGGTCCGTCCGTCGGGCATGCTCGCGAGCTGCGTCAGGATCTTGCCCGGTTGCTCGAAGGCCTCGTAGACGTTCCACAGCGGACAGGTGCCGCCGCTGCGTGAAAAGTGGAAGTCGGTGGCCGACTGACGCTTCGAGAGATTGCCGGCCCGGTCGACGCGCACGAAGAAGAACGGGATGCCGCGTGCATCCGGGCGCTGCATCGTCGACAGGCGGTGGCACACCGTCTCGAAGCTCACGTCGTAGCGCTGGCTCAGCAACTCGATGTCGTAGCGCAAGGCCTCGGCGTCGGCCAGGAAGCGGCGGTAAGGCAGCAGCACGGCGCCGGCGAAATAGTTGGCGAAGCCCATGCGGGCCAGTCCGCGCGCCTCCTCGCTGCCGAAGTGCTCGTCGCTCGCGAACGCATCGATCAGGTCGCCTGCGTCAAGCCGAGCGATCTGCGCCGCGAGCTGGAAGGCGCGCTGGCCCGGCTCCAGCGCGGCCGACAGGCTGAGCGTGCGGCTGACCGGGTCGTAGGCCCGCACCGCCTCGGTCACGGCGCCGCGGCGCGCGGTCTGCGTCGCGACGCCGTGCCGCTCGCGCAGGTAGCCCTCCAGCAGCATGGCGAGCTCGGTGCCGGTGGCCCCCGCGGTTTCGTCGTTGGCATCGTCCGCGGCCGTGGGGCCGCGCGCCTCGCGGTGCAGGTGCTCGAACAGCTGCTCGGCACGCTCGTCGAGCACGGCCATGTGGTTGTGCCGCTCATAGAAGAAGTCGCGCACCTCCTCGAAGGGCTGCAGGTGCGGCGAGGCAGGCTGGGCGTTGCGGTCCCCGTCGAGGCCCTCGGCGAGCAGCATCACGCGCTCCTCGGCGTTGCGGCAGCGCTGGTGCAGGCGCGCCAGCACCTTCGCCAGCGCCGGCATCTGCCCGACCAGGGCATGCACCTCGGCCATCGAGACCTCCCCGGGCGCGCTCGCATCGGCGACGATCTCGCGCACCTCGGCGACCACCCTCGCCTCCTCGTCCTCCGAGAACAGGCGCAGGTCGACGCCGAGGTTCGATTGCAGCTTCAGCAGCACCGGCACGGTGAGCGGCCGCTGGTTGTTCTCGATCTGGTTGAGATAGCTCGGCGACAGCCGCAGCAGTTGCGCCAGCGCGGCCTGGGTCAGGCCCCGCTGTTCGCGCAGGCTGCGCAGGCGCACCCCCATGAAGGTCTTGTGCATGATGTTCGCAAGATTTGCAAACTGGCTGGAAATCTTCGCATTCCTTCGCCAATTCAGGGCTTTCGTGAATGATACGCCGCAGCGAACATTGCAAATATTCCAACCATGAAGCTGGCGATGACGAAGCATCCCGACCCCAAGCCCAAGAAGTCCGTCGCCCTCTCCGGCGTCGTCGCCGGCAACACCGCCTTGTGCACGGTGGGCCGCAGCGGCAACGACCTGAGCTACCGCGGCTACGACATCCTCGACCTGGCCGAGGTGTCGGAGTTCGAGGAGATCGCGCACCTGCTGGTGCATAGCAAGCTGCCCACGCGCGCCGAACTCAAGGCCTACAAGAGCCGGCTCAAGGCGATGCGAGGCCTGCCGGCCAGCGTGAAGGAGGCGCTGGAGCGCCTGCCCGCCGGCGCCCACCCGATGGACGTGATGCGCACCGGCGTCTCTGCGCTCGGCTGCATCCTGCCGGAGAAGGACGACCACAACACGCCCGGCGCGCGCGATATCGCCGACCGTCTGATGGCCTCGCTCGGCTCGATGCTGCTGTACTGGTACCACTGGTCGACGCAGGGCCGGCGCATCGAGGTCGAGACCGACGACGACTCGATCGGCGGCCATTTCCTGCACCTGCTGCACGGCGAGAAGCCCTCCGAGGCCTGGGTGAGAGCGATGCACACCTCGCTGATCCTCTACGCGGAGCACGAGTTCAACGCCTCGACTTTCACCGCGCGCGTGATCGCCGGCACCGGCAGCGACATGTACTCCAGCATCGCCGGCGCCATCGGCGCGCTGCGCGGCCCGAAGCATGGCGGCGCCAACGAGGTGGCCTTCGAGACCCAGAAGCGCTACGACAGCCCCGACGAGGCCGAGGCCGACATCCGCCGCCGCGTCGAGGCCAAGGAGGTCGTGATCGGCTTCGGTCACCCGGTCTACACCGTCAGCGACCCGCGCAACGTGGTGATCAAGCGCGTCGCCAAGCGCCTGTCGGACGAGGCCGGCTCGACCAAGATGTACGACATCGCCGAGCGGCTCGAGCAGGTCATGTGGGACGTGAAGAAGATGTTCCCCAACCTGGACTGGTTCAGCGCCGTCAGCTACCACCTGATGGGCGTGCCCACCGCGATGTTCACGCCGCTGTTCGTGATCGCCCGCACCTCGGGCTGGGCCGCTCACGTGATCGAGCAGCGCATCGACAACAAGATCATCCGTCCGAGCGCGAACTACACCGGCCCGGAAGACCAGGCCTTCGTGCCCATCGAGGCGCGGATCTGAACGGACGCCACGAGACCACGATGAACCAACGCTACCGCAAGCGCCTGCCGGGCACGGCGCTGGACTACTTCGACGCCCGCGAGGCCGTCGAGGCGCTGCGCCCGGGCGCCTGGGACCGCCTGCCCTACACGTCCCGCGTGCACGCCGAGAACCTG
>DATMJX010000162.1:0-17208 GCA_035553715.1 Methylibium sp. | reverse complement strand
GCATCGGCGCTGTCAGACAGGATGAAGACGTCGAAGACCTCGGGCACGCCCTCGTGCTGCATCGCCGCGCGCAGCGACTCGCAGGTGGCGCGCAGGCCGGCGGCGACGGTGCCGATGTCCTCGTTGCAGATCGGCATCACGATCGCGGTGCGCGCGTCCGGCCGGATCGGTACGTCGGCGACGGCGGCAGCGGTCGGGACATGGCGGTCGCCGCGCAGCAGGCTGCGGTAGCCCATCACGGCGGTCACGCAACCGGCCGCGACCCAGGCGAACAGCAGCGCGAACAGCCCCGTCTGGGCGAGGACCCAGGGGCCGCGCTCGCCGGCCGGCGCCGTGGCCTCGAGCAGCAGCGTCGCGAGCCCGGCGCAGGCAAGCACCAGCGCCAGCAGCCGGCGGCGACGGCGCCCCGCCGCCGCGGTCCAGCCGCTCGCCGGCAGCGCGCTGGCCGATGCGCCGCCACGCCAGGCCGCGCACAGCCCGCTCCACAGGCCCGACCAGGGACGCGGCGCCATGCTGCCGCGTCTCAGGGCCGGCGCGGTCAGCGCCAGGGGCAGGGGGCTCACGGGATCAGTCGTCTGGGGCATCGGCTCGGGAAGAGGGCAGTCCATGGGTTCGGGTCAGTCTCGTCGCAGCAACGGCCGGTGTGCGGGGCCAGCGGTCGGCTCGGATCGAAGCGAGCGGTCGGTGGCACCGAGCGCCGGGGACGGTACGCCGCCCGGCGGCATCAGGCCGTTAGCAAGGAACGTGCGTCGGCTTCGGCGGTGCACCGGCGATCGTTCGCGGCGAGACACGAGGGAGGTCAAGGCGGGGACGTGAGGGTCGTTTGCTGCAGCGCGGCAATATTGTTGCCCAAAGACGCAAGCGTAGGCCAGCCGGTCCTCGCTCGCTCCCCACAGCGGTGCAACATCGGTGACCAGAAAAGGGCGCCCATCGCATGCGCACCGCGCTCCTCGCGGCGCCTCGCCCGCGGGGCCGGCTTTACCGTTCGGAAATCAACGTCGCGACGGCGGGCGGCGTTGGCAGGACAGGGCGTCATGCCCTGTTCCGGAGAAGCCGATGTCCCCGTCCCTGCGAGCCTGGCGCGCGGCGAAGGCCGTGCTGCTGCTGAGCCCCGCCCTGTTGGGGGGCTGCTATGTCGTCCCGGTGGTGCCGGTGCCCCAGCCGGTCTACCGTCCCTACTACCCGAGGCCGCCGTACCGGCCCGCGCCGCCCTACCGCTACCACGGCGAAGCATCGGCGCAGCAGCGCTTTGCGGCCGCCGATGAGCACGGCGTCGGCGGCGACACCGAGGGCAGCTTCGCGGCCCGCAGCAGCGCGACTGCGGCGCCTCTCTGAGGCTGGCGCCGCGGCCGGGCGCGGGGCAGCCGCTATCCTCGCGGCCGATGGACCGTGAAGACGCTGCCCCGCTGCACCTGTTGACCCCCGCGATGCGCGGCGTGATGGAGCGCATCCGCCGCGCCGACCAGCCGCCGTTCCACAGCCTCACGCCCGAGGAGGCGCGTGGCGCCTTCTTGCTGGGCGCCGAGATCCTCGACCTGCCGCGTGCGGCATTGGCGCGGGTCGAGGACCTCACGATCCCGGCGCGCGACGGCCACGCGCTGCCTGCGCGCCTGTACGCGGGGGGGGCCGAGCGGCGGCCGGTGCTGCTGTACTTCCATGGCGGCGGCTTCACGATCGGCGGCCTCGACACCCACGACAGCCTGTGCCGGCAGCTCGCGCTGCACAGCGGTGCGGCGGTGCTCTCGCTCGACTACCGGCTCGCCCCCGAGCACCGCTTCCCGACCGCGGTGCACGATGCCTGGGATGCGCTGCAGTGGCTGGCGGCCGACACGACGCTGGGCCTCGACACCGCGCGGTTGGCGGTCGGCGGTGACAGCGCCGGCGGCACGCTCGCGGCGGTGTGTGCGCTGCTGGCGCGTGATGCGGCGCTGCCGCTGGCGCTGCAGCTGCTGATCTACCCCGGCACCGCGGCCCGCCACGACGCGGCCTCGCACCGGCGCTTCCGGGCCGGGCCGCTGCTCGACAAGGCGACGATCGACTGGTTCTTCGGGCACTACATCCCGGTCGAGCTGCGCGCCGACTGGCGCTTCGCGCCGCTCGAGGCGCCCGACCACGAGGGCGTCGCGCCGGCCTGGATCGGCCTGGCCGAATGCGACCCGCTGGTCGACGACGGCATCGCCTATGGCGACCGGCTGCGCACCGCCGGCGTGCCGGTGCAGCTCGAGATCTGGCGCGGCATGGTGCACGACTTCGTCAAGATGGGCCGGGCCATCCCGGAGGCGCGTCTGGCCCAGGCGGCCGCGGCGGCGGCGCTGCGCCAGGCCTTGGGCGCCTGAGAACCCCGCGCCGAGAAGGGCTCCCGCCCGCCGGATCGGGGCGGCCCGGGCGGCCGCTCAGGCCACGCCGTCGAGCGCCTCGCTGAGTTCGAGCCAGCGCGCCTCGAGCTGCTCGACCTCGTCCTGCAGCGCCTTCAGCCGCCGGCCGAGCTCGGCGCGCGCGGCGACGCTGAGACCGCTCGCACCGAGCTGTTCGGCCAGCTGGTCGCGCTCGCTGCCCGCGGCACCCATGCGCTGCTCGGTGCGCGCCAGCTCCTGACGCAGCGGCTTGAGCTGCTCGGCGCTCTTTTGCCGGCCCTGCGCGGCGCCGCGGCGCTCCTCGCGCGGGCTCGGCGCCGCGGCAGCCACGGGCGCCTCGGCCTCGCGCTGCGCCTGCGCCAGCGCGCGCGCCTGCTCGCGGGCGTTGTCGAGCAGCCACTTCTGATAGTCGTCGAGGTCGCCGTCGAAGTCGCGCACGCCGCCGCTCGTGACCAGCCAGAACTCGTCGCAGACCTCGCGCAGCAGCGCGCGGTCGTGGCTGACCAGCATCACCGTGCCCTCGAACTCGTTGAGCGCCATCGACAGCGCCTCGCGCGTGCTCAGGTCGAGGTGGTTGGTCGGCTCGTCGAGCAGCAGCAGGTTGGGGCGCTGCCAGACGATGGTGGCGAGCACCAGCCGCGCCTTCTCGCCGCCCGACAGCGTGCCGACCGCCTGGTGGACCATGTCGCCGGCGAAGCGGAACTGGCCGAGGAAGTTGCGCAGCTCCTGCTCGCGCGCCTGCGGCGACACCTGCTTGGCCAGCCGCACCATGTGCTCGAGCGGGCTCGACTCGGGCGTCAGCAGGTCCATCTCCTGCTGCGCGAAGTAGCCGATCGCCAGGCCCTTGCCCTCGGTGACGCTGCCGCCGAGCGCCGGCAGCGTGCGTGCCAGCGTCTTCACCAGCGTCGACTTGCCCTGGCCGTTGGCGCCGAGGATGCCGATGCGCTGGCCAGGCTGGACCGAGCGGGTGACGTTGCGCACGATCGTGATCGGCTCGCCGCCCTCGGGCCGCGCGTAGCCGCAGGAGACGTCGCGCATCACCAGCATCGGGTTCGGCAGGTTGCCCGGCTCCTTGAACTCGAAGCTGAAGTCGGCCGCGGTCAGCACCGGCGCGATCTTCTCCATGCGCTCCAGCGCCTTGACGCGGCTTTGCGCCTGCTTGGCCTTGCTGGCCTTGGCCTTGAAGCGGTCGATGAAGCGCTGCAGCTGTGCCACCTTGTCCTGCTGGCGCGAGAACGCGGCCTGCTGCTGGCTGATGCGCTCGGCGCGCATCGCCTCGAAGGCGCTGTAGTTGCCGCCGTAGCGCACCAGCGTGCCCTCGTCGAGGTGGACCGTGACCTTGGTGATCGCGTCGAGGAACTCGCGGTCGTGGCTGATCACGAGCATCGTGCCCTCGTAGCGCTGCAGCCAGGCTTCGAGCCAGACCAGCGCGTCGAGGTCGAGGTGGTTGGTCGGCTCGTCGAGCAGCAGCAGGTCGCTCGGGCACATCAGCGCGCGCGCGAGTTGCAGCCGCATGCGCCAGCCGCCGGAGAAGCTGTTCACTGGGGCGTCCAGCTGGCTGACCTTGAAGCCCAGGCCGAGCATCAGCGCCTGGGCGCGCGGGCGGGCATCGTAGGCGCCGGCCTCGGCCAGCTCGGCATACGCGTCGCCGATCGCGTGGCCGTCGTCGCTGGCCTCGGCCGCGGCCACGGCGGCCTGCGCCTCCATCAGGCGGGTGTCGCCCTCGAGCACGAAGTCGGTCGCCCCCTGCGAGGTCTCGGGCATGTGCTGGGCCACCTCGGCGCGGCGCCAGCGCGGCGGCATCGAGAAGTCGCCGCTGTCGGCCTGCAGCCGGTCGGTCAGCAGCGCGAAGAGGGAGGACTTGCCGGCGCCGTTGCGGCCGACCAGGCTGGCCTTCTCGCCCGGGTTGAGCGTCAGGTCGCAGGACTGCAGCACGACCTTGGTGCCACGGCGCAGGGTCAGGTTCTTGAGGACGATCATCGGAGCTTCAGCAGGGCCTCGCGGGTGAGCAGCAAGACCTGGTCCTCGCCGGCGCTGGTAGCCAGCCAGACGGCGTCGAGGGTGGGAAAGGCGGCGTCGAAATGCGCCCGCTCGTGGCCGATCTCGAGCACGAGGACGGCGTCCTCGCTCATGCGCGCCGGCGCGTCGCGCAGCAGAGTCCGCACGAAGTCCATGCCATCGCTGCCGCCGGCCAGCGCCAGCGCGGGCTCGGCGCGGAACTCGGCCGGCAGCGCGGCCATCGAGCCGGCGTTGACATAGGGCGGGTTGCACAGGATCAGGTCGTAGGGGCCGCGCACCGCAGCGAGGCCGTCGGACTTCAGCAGCGTGATGCGCTCCTGCAGGCCATGCCGGTCGACGTTGATCCGGGCGACCGCGAGCGCGTCGTCGGACAGGTCGGCCGCGTCGATCTCGACCTCGGGCCAGGCCAGCGCCGCCAGCACCGCGAGGCTGCCGTTGCCGGTGCACAGGTCCAGCACGCGGCGGGTGCGCTCGGACAGCCACGCGTCGATCGTGCCGTCGGCCAGTGGCTCGGCGATCAGCGAGCGCGGGATGATCACGCGCTCGTCGACATGGAAGGGCACGCCCTGCAGCCAGGCCTCGCCGGTCAGGTAGGCGGCCGGTTGGCGGGTCGCGATGCGGCGGTCGATCAGCGCCGCGGCCGTGGCGGCCTCGGCGGCCGAGACCGCACGGTCGGCCTGGCCGTCGAGCGCGTCCAGCGGCAGGCCGAGCGCCCACTGCACCAGCCAGGCCGCCTCGTCGAAGGCATTGGTCGTGCCTTGCCCAAACGAAACGCCCGCTTGGTCCAAGCGGGCGCTTTCGCGGTCGACCAGCTCGATGAGCGTCATCGCAGGGGCCGCCCGCTCGTGCGATGGCTCCGGCACACGCCTGCGGGGGACGGCGTGCGCAGCCAACGGGGGGGCTTCATCCGAGCCATCGTTCGAGGACTCCCTGGTAGATGGCGGCCAGCGGCTCGATGTCGGCCACGGCCACGTTCTCGTCGATCTGGTGGATGCTCGCGTTGACCGGGCCGCATTCGAGCACCTGCGGGCAGATCGTCGCGATGAAGCGGCCGTCCGAGGTGCCGCCGCTGGTGGACAGCTCGGGGCGCCGGCCGGTCGCGGCCTCGATCGCGTCGGACAGCGCGGCGGTCAGGTCGCCGGGCTCGGTCAGGAAGGGCCGTCCGCCGAGCGTCCAGTCGATGCGGTGCTCGACGCCGTGGCGCTGCAGCACCTCGACCAGACGCTGCTGCAGCGACTCGGGCGTCGACGCGGTCGAGAAGCGGAAATTGAAGTCGATCAGCGCCTCGCCGGGGATCACATTGGTTGCGCCGGTGCCGGCCTGCAGGTTCGAGACCTGCCAGGTGGTCGGCGGGAAATGCGCATTGCCCTGGTCCCAGACGGTCGCGGCGAGCTCGGCCAGCGCCGGCGCGACGCGGTGCACCGCATTGATCGCGAGCTGCGGGTAGGCCACATGGCCCTGGCGACCGATCACCGTGAGCCGACCGGACAGCGAGCCGCGCCGGCCGTTCTTGACCATGTCGCCGACCGCCTGCACCGAGGTCGGCTCGCCGACGATGCAGGCGTCGAGCCGCTCGCCGCGCGCCTTGAGCCAGCGCACGACCTGGGTCGTGCCGTCGACGGCCGGGCCTTCCTCGTCGCTGGTCAACAAGAAGGCGATCGAACCCGCGTGCTCGGGCCGCGCGGCGACGAATCGCTCGGTGGCGACCACCATGCAGGCCAGCGAGGTCTTCATGTCGGCGGTGCCGCGACCGTGCAGGCGGCCGTCGCGGTGGGTTGGCGTGAAGGGATCGCTGCGCCAGCGCTCGAGCGGTCCGGGCGGCACCACGTCGGTGTGGCCGGCGAAGGCCAGCAGCCGCCCGGCGCTGCCGGCGCGACCGCGCCTGACCGCCCAGAGGTTGCTCACGCGGAAACCCTCGGGCCCGCTGTCGATGCGGTGGCACTCGAAGCCGAGTGCGGCGAGGCGCGCGGCGATCAGCGCCTGGCAGCCGGCGTCCTCGGGCGTGACCGAGCGGCGGGCGACCAGCTGCTCGGTCAGCGCGAGGGCGGCACTCGTCATGCGCTCACAGCCGCCCGAAGTTCGTGCGGCGGTCCTCGCTGCGCACCTCGAGCGTGATCTCGGTGAAGGACGGGCCCTCGTCCTTCTCTTCCTTCTTGGGCGCCAGCTTGGTCTGGCCGCTCATGTCGTTCTGCAGCCGCCACATCAGGTTGGTCGGCGAGTCGGCGAAGGCCAGGCCCTCGTCGCGCGTGATCGTGCCGTCGTTGATCAGGCGGGCGAGCTCGGCCTCGAAGGTCTGCGAGCCCTCGGCGAGCGACTGCTCCATCGCCTCCTTGACCTGGGCGAACTCGCCCTGGGCGATCAGGTCGGCGATCAGCTTGGTGTTGAGCAGCACCTCGACCGCCGGCACCCGGGTGCCAGCGGTGGTGCGCACCAGGCGCTGCGAGACCACGGCCTTGAGCGCCGAGGACAGGTCGTTGAGCAGCGCCGGGCGCGCCTCGGGCGTGTAGAAGGACAGGATGCGGCCGAGCGCGTGGTAGCTGTTGTTGGCGTGCAGCGTCGAGACGACCAGGTGGCCCGACAGTGCATACGAGATCGCCATCGTCATCGTCTCGCGGTCGCGGATCTCGCCGATCAGGATCACGTCGGGCGCCTGGCGCAGCGCGTTCTTCAGGCCGATCTGCAGGCTCTGCACGTCGCGGCCGACCTCGCGCTGGTTGACGATGGACTTCTTGTTCGTGAACAGGAACTCGACCGGGTCCTCGATGGTCAGGATGTGCCCGGCCATCTGCTTGTTGCGGTGCTCGAGCATCGCCGCCAGTGTCGTGCTCTTGCCGGTGCCGGTGGCGCCGGCCAGGATGATCAGGCCGCGCTTCTCGAGGATCAGGGTGTTGAGGATCGGCGGCAGCTTCAGCGAGTCCAGCGACGGGATCTCGACCGGGATGCAGCGGAACACCGCGGCGAGCGAGCCGCGCTGGCGGAAGGCGCTGAGGCGGAAGCTGCCGACCCCGGCGATGCCGATGCCCATGTTGAGCTCGCCGATCTCGTCGAGCTCTTCGAGCTGGCCTGGCGTCAGCAGCTCGGCGAGCAGCTGGCGCGGCTGCTCGGGCGTCAGCGACTGGTCCGACAGCTGCAGCATCTGGCCGTTGATCTTGATCTGGATCGGCGCGTTCGCGGTCAGGTAGACGTCCGAGGCCCGCTTGTCGGCCATCAGCCGCAGCACCCGCTCCATGTTCCCGCTCATCGCGCCTCCTTCGTGGTCCTGTCCGCGGCCTCAGGCGCGCAGCAGCTCGTTGATGCTGGTCTTCGCGCGCGTCTGCGCGTCGACCTTCTTGACGATCACCGCACAGTACAACGAGTACTTGCCGTCCGCCGAGGGCAAATTCCCGGAAACCACCACCGAGCCGGCCGGGATGCGGCCGTAGCTGACCTCGCCGGTGGCGCGGTCGTAGATCTTGGTGCTCTGGCCGATGTAGACGCCCATCGAGATGACCGAGTTCTCCTCGACGATCACGCCCTCGACGACCTCCGAGCGCGCGCCGATGAAGCAGTTGTCCTCGATGATGGTCGGGTTGGCCTGCAGCGGCTCGAGCACGCCGCCGATGCCGACGCCGCCCGACAGGTGCACGTTCTTGCCGATCTGGGCGCAGGAGCCCACCGTCGCCCAGGTGTCGACCATGGTGTTCTCGTCGACGTAGGCGCCGATGTTGACGTAGCTGGGCATCAGCACCGCGCCCTTGGCGATGTAGCTGCCGCGCCGCGCGACGGCCGGCGGCACGACGCGCACGCCGGTGGCGCGCATCGCGTCCTCGTCGAGGTGGGCAAACTTGGTGTCGACCTTGTCGTAGAAACCCAGGTCGCCGGCGCGCATGACCTTGTTGTCGGTCAGGCGGAAGCTCAGCAGCACCGCCTTCTTGACCCACTGGTTGACCTGCCACTGGCCGACGCCCTGGCGCTCGGCGACGCGCAGCGCGCCCTTGTTGAGCAGCGCGATCACCTGCTCGACCGACTCGCGGATCTCGGGCGCGTTGGTCGGCGTCAGGCTGGCGCGGGCTTCCCACGCGGCATCGATGGTCTGCTGGAGCTGTTCGTAGGACATGGGATCGGTCAGCGGGAGGTGATGAAGGAGGCGATGCGGCGCGCGGCCTCGACGCATTCGTCGACGCCGGCCACCAGCGCCATGCGCACGCGCCCGGCGCCCGGATTGGCGCCCTGCGCGTCGCGCGCGAGGTAGCTGCCCGGCAGCACCGTCACATTGTATTGAGCGAGCAGTTCGCGGGCGAAGGCGGTGTCGGAGCCCCCGCAGACCCCCGCGGGCACGCGGGCCCACAGGTAGAAGCCGGCGTCGGGCAGCGCGACGTCCATGACCTCGGCCAGGATCGGCGTGACGCGCTCGAACTTCTCGCGGTACAGCGCCCGGTTGGCCCCGACGTGTGCCTCGTCGTTCCAGGCCGCGATGCTGGCGCGCTGCACCGCCGGGCCGAGCGCCGCGCCGTGGTAGGTGCGGTAGAGCAGGAAGGCCTTGAGCAGCGCGGCGTCGCCGGCCACGAAGCCCGAGCGCAGCCCCGGAACGTTGCTGCGCTTGGACAGGCTGGTGAAGGCGATCAGGCGGCGGAAGTCGTCGCGGCCCAGGGCCTTGGCGGCCTGCAGGCCGCCGAGCGGCGGCTGCTCGCCGAACCAGATCTCGGAGTAGCACTCGTCCGAGGCGATCACGAAGCCGTGGCGATCCGAGAGCTCGAACAGCCGCCGCCATTCGGCCAGGTCCATCACCGCGCCGGTCGGGTTGCCCGGCGAGCAGACGTAGAGCAGTTGCACGCGCGCCCAGTCGGTCTCGGACAGCGTCGACCAGTCGACCGCGAAATTGCGCGCCGGATCGCTGTTGGCGTAGAGCGGCACGGCCCCGGCGAGCAGCGCCGCGCCCTCGTAGATCTGATAGAAGGGATTCGGGCAGGCTACCGCGGCGCCCGGGCGGCTGGCGTCGACGACGGTCTGTGCGATCGCGAACAGCGCCTCGCGCGAGCCGTTGACCGGAAGGATCTGCGTGGCCGGGTCGAGCGCCAGCCCGTAGCGCCGCTGCACCCAGGCCGTGCAGGCCTCGCGCAGCGCCGGCTCGCCGGCGGTGGCGGGGTAGTTCGCCAGCCCGTCCAGGCCGGCGACCAGGGCCTCCTTGATGAAGGCCGGGGTCGGGTGCTTGGGCTCGCCGATGCCGAGGCTGATCGGCGTGTAGGCGGGGTCCGGGCTGACGCCGCGCGTCAGTTCGCGCAGCCGCTCGAAGGGGTAGGGCTGCAGGCGCGAGAGCAGGGGATTCATCGGGCGCGATTATCCCGGAGCCCCGGGCCCGCCCGGGTCGCCGCGCGGCTCAGCGCGGCAGGCCGTCTTGCTGCGGATGCTGGGGCAGCATGACCGCCGGTGCCGGCTTCCAGCCCTTCTTGCGGTGCTCCGCGACGACCGTGGTGTAGATGCCGCCGCGCACGTTCCACTTCGCGGTGATGCGCGCATAGCGCGGCGAGGTGGTCGCGACCAGCTTGGCGAGGATGTCGTTGGTGACCTTCTCGTGGAAGGCGCCCTCGTCGCGGAAGCTCCACATGAACATCTTCAGGCTCTTGAGCTCGACGCACCAGGCATCGGCGACCATGTCGATCGTGAAGTGCGCGAAGTCCGGCTGCCCGGTCAGCGGGCACAGGCAGGTGAATTCCGGGATCTGGAACTGGATCACGTAGTCGCGCTCGGGCGCCGGGTTCGGGAAGGCGTGCAGTTCCTTGCTCGGCGCGGTCGGCGGATTCGGCGGCATCGGGCGCTGCTTGGGCGCGGCCTTGGAGGGGGTCTTGGCCATGGTCTGGGGTCGGTTCCGGGGCGCGGTGCCCGACGTTTGCTTGCAGTTCGGCAGGGGACGCGATGCTATCATTCCCGCCACTCTCAGGCCGGCGTCGACGCCGGTTTTTCGTTATACAACAACGAGATAGCGTTTTTTCTTCAAGCGTGACTTGAAGAACTGGCGTGTCCCCGCGATGCGACTCACCTCGATCAAGCTGTCCGGCTTCAAGTCCTTCGCCGAGCCGACGACCTTCCAGCTCCCGGGCCAGCTCGTCGGTGTCGTGGGGCCCAACGGCTGCGGCAAGTCCAACATCATGGACGCGGTGCGCTGGGTGCTCGGCGAGAGCAAGGCCTCCGAGCTGCGCGGCGAGTCGATGCAGGACGTGATCTTCAACGGCTCGGGCAACCGCAAGCCGGCCAGCCGCGCCTCGGTCGAGCTGGTGTTCGACAACAGCGCGGCGCGCGCCGGCGGGGCCTGGAACCAGTTCGCCGAGATCGCGGTGAAGCGCGTGCTGACGCGCGACGGCACCTCGAGCTACTACATCAACAACCAGCCGGTGCGCCGCCGCGACGTCCAGGACGTCTTCCTCGGCACCGGCCTGGGGCCGCGCGCCTACGCGATCATCGGCCAGGGCACCATCAGTCGCATCATCGAGAGCAAGCCCGAGGAGCTGCGGCTCTTCCTCGAAGAGGCCGCCGGCGTCTCCAAGTACAAGGAGCGCCGCCGCGAGACCGAGAACCGGCTGAAGGACACGCGCGAGAACCTGACCCGCGTCGACGATATCCTGCGCGAGCTCAACGCCAACCTCGACAAGCTCGAGAAGCAGGCCGAGGTCGCGGCGCAGTACCGCAGCCTGCAGGAGGCCGGCACGACCAAGCTGCACCAGCTGTGGTTCCTGAAGCACCGCGACGCGGCCGCCGAGGAGGCGCGCGTCAAGCAGGCGGTGCTCGACGCGACCAACGCGCTCGAATCGCGCCTGGCCGAGCTGCGCCATGTCGAGGCCGAGCTCGAGACGGTGCGCCAGGCCCATTACGCGGCCAGCGATGCGCTGCACGGCGCGCAGGGCGCGCTGGCCGAGGCCGCGCTCGAAGTGAGCCGGCTCGAGGAGCGCATCCGCTACGTCGTCGAGGGCCGCCAGCGCGTCGAGCAGCGCCTGGCCGAGCTGAGCGGGCAGAACGCGAGCTGGGACGAGCGCCGCCAGCAGGCCCTCGGCGAGCTCGACGAGATCGCGGCCCAGATCGCGATGGCCGACGAACAGGCCGAGGTGCTGGCCGCCCAGGCCGAGGAACAGGCTGGCGCGCTGCCCGCCGTCGAGGACGCGGTGCGCACCGCCCAGGGCCGCAGCAACGAGCAACGGGGCAAGGCTGCCGCGGTGCAGCAGCAGATCCAGCTGCTGGCGCTCGAATCGCGCAACCTCGACGAGCAGTCGCGCGCCCTGAACCAGCGCCGCGAGCGCCTGGCCGGCGAGCGCCAGGGCCTGGCGGCGCCCGACGAGGACAAGCTGGCCGCGCTGCGCGAGCAGCTCGCCGCCGCCGAGGAAACCCAGGCCGTCGCCGACGCCCGTGCCGAGGAGCTGACGGTCACGGTGCCGGCGCTCGACGAGGAGCGCCGGCAGGGGCAGGCCCAGCTCCAGGCCGAGGCCGCCAAGCAGGCCGAGATCAGCGCCCGCCTCGACGCGCTGCGGGCGCTGCAGGAGAAGGTGCAGACCGAGGGCAAGCTCAAGCCCTGGCTGGCCAAGCACGGCCTCGATGGCCTGCAGGGCCTGTGGACCCGGCTGCACATCGAGGCCGGCTGGGAGACCGCGCTCGAGGCGGCGCTGCGCGAACGCATCAACGCGCTCGAGGTCAGCCGCGTCGAGACCATGCGCGCCTTCGAGGGCGACCCGCCGCCGGCCAAGCTGGCCTTCTACACGCCGCCGGCCGGCGCGATCGCCAACACCCATGCGACGCTGCCGCGCCTGTCGGAGCTGCTGCGCCTGCATGACACCGGCCTGAAGGCGCTGCTCAACGACTGGCTCGAGGGCGTCTACACCGCGGCCTCGCTCGACGAGGCGCTGGCCCAGCGCGGCCAGCTGACGCACGGCGAGGTCATCATGACGCGCGCCGGCCATGCGGTCTCGCAGTTCGCGGTCGCCTTCTACGCCCCCGACTCCGAGCAGGCCGGCATGCTCGCGCGCATGCAGGAGATCGAGAACCTCGACAAGCAGCAGCGCGCGCAGGCGCTGATCGTCGATGCCGCTCGCGCCGCGCAGGTGCGCGCCGAGGCGGCCTACACCGAGGCCGCGGCGCGGCTGGTGGTGGCGCGCCGCGAGGCGGCCGAGGGCCAGACGCGCAACCACCAGCTGCAAGTCGAGCTGCTGCGCCTGGCGCAGCTGGCCGAGCAGGCCAGCGCCCGGCGCGGCCAGATCGAGGACGAGCTCGCCGAGATCGACGCCGGACTCGAGGAACTGCAGGAGAAGCGCGCCACCGGCGAGGCCCGCTTCGAGGAGCTCGACCTGCAGCTCGCCAGCGAGCAGGAGCGCCATGCCGAGCTCGACGAGGCGGTGATCCAGGCCGAACGCCGGTTGACCGACGCGCGCGAGCAGCTGCGCTCGCTCGAGCGCGAGGCGCAGGAGGCGCAGTTCAGCTCGCGCGCGCTGGCCGCGCGGCGCGGCGAGCTGCAGCGCGCGATCGAGACCGCGGCCGGGCAGCTGGCCGCCAACGAACAGAGCGCGCTGCAGCTCCAGGACGAGCTCGAGCGCCTGACCGACGCCGCTGCGCAGGCTGGGCTGCAGAGCGCGCTGGCGCTGAAGCTCGAGCGCGAGACCGCGCTGGCGGCGCAGCGCAGCGAGTACGACGGCCTGTCGGCGCGGCTGCGCCAGGCCGACGAGCAGCGCCTGGGCTTCGAGCGCAGCATCGAGCCGCTGCGCGAGCGCATCGGCAAGCTGCAGCTCGAGGAGCAGGCCGCCCAGCTCGGCGGCGCGCAGTACCTCGAGCAGCTCACGGCGGCCCAGGTCGACCTGGCCGTGCTGGCGCAGGGCATCGAGCAGGGCGGCGTCAAGCTCCACGGCCTGCAGGGCGAGATCGACCGCATCAACCGCGAAGTGGCGGCGCTCGGCGCGGTCAACCTGGCGGCGCTCGACGAGCTCACGGCCGCGCGCGAGCGCAAGACCTTCCTCGACGCCCAGTCGGCCGACCTGATCGACGCGATGACCACGCTCGAGAACGCGATCCACAAGATCGACCTCGAGACCCGCGACCTGCTCAAGGGCACCTTCGACACCGTCAACGAGCACTTCGGCCGCATGTTCCCGGAGCTCTTCGGCGGCGGCAACGCCAGGCTGGTGATGACCGGCGACGAGATCCTCGACGCCGGCGTGCAGGTGATGGCGCAGCCGCCGGGCAAGAAGAACAGCACCATCCACCTGCTGTCGGGCGGCGAGAAGGCGCTGACCGCGATCGCGCTGGTGTTCGCGATCTTCCAGCTCAACCCCGCCCCGTTCTGCCTGCTCGACGAAGTGGACGCGCCGCTCGACGACGCCAACACCGAGCGCTACGCGAAGCTGGTCACGCGCATGTCCGAGCACACCCAGTTCCTGTTCATCTCGCACAACAAGATCGCGATGGAGATGGCGCGCCAGCTGATCGGCGTGACGATGCAGGAGCAGGGCGTCTCGCGCATCGTCGCGGTCGACATGGAAGACGCGATGCAGCTGGCCGAGGCCGCCTGAGCACCGCAGGATCATGAGCCCGCTACAGCTCTCGCTCGCGGTCCTTGGCGTGCTGCTGCTCGCGGCGCTGGGCGCGCACGGCTGGTGGCAGGCGCGACGCCGCGCGGTGCGCCAGGGGCCCGCGCCGCTCGAGGCCGAGGCGGTGCCGCGCGAGCCGACGCTGGAGCGCACGGCCGAGCCGACGCTCGACGACGGCCCGGTGCCGCGCAGCGAGCCGACCTTCACGCGTCGCGCGGCCGCGCGCGTCGATGCCCTGATCGATGCGATCGCGACGCTGACGGTCGAGGCACCGATCAGCGGCGAGACGGTGCTGGCGCACGCGCCGACCTCGCGGCGCGCCGGCGGCAAGCCCCTGCTGATCGAGGGCCTTAACACGACCAGCGCCGAGTGGGAAGCGCCGGCGCCCGGCCAGCACTACCGCGAGCTGCAGGTCGGGGTGCAGCTCGCCAACCGCGCCGGCGCGCTCAACGAGATCGAGTACTCCGAGTTCGTGCAGAAGGTCCAGGCGCTGGCCGAGGGCCTGGGCGGCCTCGCCGACCTGCCGGACATGCTCGACGTGGTGGCGCGGGCCCGGGAGCTCGACGGCTTCGCCAGCGAGCACGATGCCCAGCTCGCGATGCGGCTGGTCGCCCGCGGCCCGGCCTGGTCGCCCGGCTACATCCAGCAGCATGCGGCGCACCACGGCTTCGTCGCCGGGGCGCTGCCCGGGCGTCTGGTGCTGCCGGCCGCCGAGGAGGGCGCGCCGCCGGTGCTGAGCCTGCAGTTCGACCCGCAGGCCGCACTGGCCGAGGAGCCCGAGCAGGCCGCGGTGCGCGAGCTGACACTGGCCTTCGACGTGCCGCAGACCGCGCCTGACGCCGCCCCCTTCGCCGCCTGGTGTGCCGCCGGCGAAGCGCTCGCGGCAGCGCTCGACGCCACGCTCCACGACGACGGGGGCCAGCCGCTCGCGCCGCAGGCCTTCCCGGCGATCGGCGAGGCGCTCCAGCAGCTCTACGGCGCGCTGGCCCGGCGCGACCTGGCGGCCGGCTCGGCGGTCGCACGGCGACTGTTCAGCTGAGCCGCCGCCGGGCTGGCCCGGTTTCCTACACTGCCCGCAATGCCAGAGCCGTCCCCGTCCTCGCCCGCCCAGCGGGCCCAGACGCTGCGCGAGACGCTGCAGCGCCATGCCCACGCCTACTACGTGCTCGACGCGCCGACCGTCCCCGACGCCGAGTACGACCGCCTGTTCCAGGCGCTGCAGGCCCTGGAGGCCGACCATCCCGAGCTGCGGACGCCCGATTCGCCGACCCAGCGCGTGATCGGCCAGGTGCTGGCCGGTCTGGCACCGGTGCGGCATGCGGTGCCGATGCTGTCGATCCGCACCGAGACCGACACCAGCGCCGGCGGCGCCGCGGCCTTCGACGCCCGCGTGCGGCGCGAGCTGGAGCTGCCCGAGGACGCCGCGCCGCTCGAATACGCCTGCGAGCTCAAGTTCGACGGCCTGGCGATCAACCTGCGCTACGAGCACGGGGTGCTCGTGCAGGCCGCGACGCGCGGCGACGGCGAAACCGGCGAGGACGTGACGCACAACGTCCGCACCGTCGGCCAGATCCCGCTGCGGCTGCTCGGCGCCGCGCCGCCGCTGCTGGAGGTGCGCGGCGAGCTCTACATGCGGCGCGACGACTTCGAGCGGCTCAACGCGCTGCAGCGCGCCAAGGGTGGCAAGACCTTCATCAACCCGCGCAACACCGCGGCCGGCGCGGTACGCCAGCTCGACAACCGCTCGCTGGCGGACAAGCGGCTGAGCTTCTTCGCCTACGGCCTCGGCGACACGCAGGGCTGGGTGCGGCCGCCGAGCCACAGCGCCACGCTCGACGCGATCGCCGCCTTCGGCCTGCCGGTCGAGGCCCACCGGGCGGTCGTTGCCGGTGCCGCGGGCCTGGTCGACTTCCACCAGCGCATCGCCACCCAGCGCGATGCGCTGCCTTTCGACATCGACGGCGTGGTCTACAAGGTCAACGACATCGCGCTGCAGCAGCGGCTCGGTTTCGTGACGCGCGAGCCGCGCTGGGCGGTCGCGCACAAGTACCCGGCGCAGGAGCAGATGACACGGCTGCGCGACATCGAGGTCCAGGTCGGCCGCACCGGCAAGCTCACGCCGGTGGCCAAGCTCGAGCCGGTGTTCGTCGGCGGCACGACGGTCAGCAACGCGACGCTGCACAACGTCTTCGAGCTGCGCCGCAAGGGCGTGCGCATCGGCGACACGGTGATCGTGCGGCGCGCCGGCGACGTGATTCCCGAGGTGGTCGGACGAGTCACCGATGTTGCTAAAGCAGACGCTGCTCGCGCTGATTTCGCTGCCGCGGGGGTATCCGTTCCGTCACCACGCACGCCGTACGTCCCCAACTTCCGCATGCCCGCGGCCTGCCCGGTGTGCGGCAGCCGCGTGCTGCGCGAGCGAGGCGGCATCGACCACCGCTGCAGCGGCGGCATCTCCTGCCCGGCGCAGCGCAAGGAGGCGCTGCTGCACTTCGCCGGCCGGCGCGCGATGGACATCGAGGGGCTCGGCGACAAGCTGGTGGAGCAGCTCGTCGATGGCGGCATCGTGCACAGCCTGCCGGACCTCTACCGGCTCGGCGTCGCCAACCTGGCGGCGCTCGAGCGCATGGGCGACAAGAGCGCGGTCAACCTCGTCGCCGCGCTCGAGAAGAGCAAGCGCACGACGCTGGCGCGCTTCCTCTACGCGCTGGGCGTCCGCCATGTCGGCGAGGCCACCGCCAAGGACCTGGCGCGCCACTTCGGTGCGCTCGACCGTCTGATGGACGCGCCCGTCGAGCAGTTGCTCGAGGTGCGTGACGTCGGCCCGGTGGTCGCGCAGAGCATCCGCACCTTCTTCGAGCAGCCGCACAACCGCGAAGTCGTCGAGCAGCTGCGCGCTGCCGGCATCGCCTGGGACGAGCACGATGCACAGGGCGACCTGTCGCCCAAGCCGCTGGCCGGCAAGACGGTGGTGCTCACCGGCACGCTGCCGACGCTGAGCCGCGAGGCAGCCAAGGAACTGCTCGAGGCGGCCGGCGCCAAGGTGGCCGGCTCGGTGTCGAAGAAGACGCACTACGTGGTGGCCGGCGCCGAGGCCGGCAGCAAGCTCGACAAGGCGCGCGAGCTGGGCATCGAGCTACTGGACGAGAGCGGCCTGCAGGCCCTGCTAGGCTAGGGAACATGGCCATCCGCGAGATCCTGAAGATGGGCGACCCCCGCCTGCTGCGCATCGCGCAGCCGGTGCGCGAGTTCGACACGCCCGAGCTGCACGCGCTGATCGCCGACCTGCTCGACAC